>JBFLWQ010000002.1 GCA_040757775.1 Thermodesulfobacteriota bacterium | reverse complement strand
CGCCGTTAGAAAAGAGGGATGCTATGGAGATGGCAATGGAAATAAGAGGGCATAAGATGCTGGATGCTTTTCGTGGCAAGCCCTCTATTAATATGGATATTCTATGTGATGCATTGATATCGATTGGTAACATCGGATTAGAATTTGGACAGATTAAGGAAATAGATATAAATCCCTTAATAATAAACGGTGACAAACCAGTTGCTGTGGATGCATTGGTTCTATTAGGTTAAAGAATACAATGTAGCAATGGAGGATTTATAACTACCCCTTTGGAAATACCGCCAGTAATTATCTTCTAATTATTTGTAAAAGAATGATAATTTGACCTGTTGTCTTCTTAACTAAATTAAAACGATATCAATTACTTATCCATGAAAGGAGAGAACCATGAAAAGATTATCGACCGTTATATTCACGTCGCTAATAATCTTCCTCTTATTTGCAGGTGTAAGGTTAGGTTATGGAGAAGAGGCAAGAGGGGTTACGGATGATACCATAAAAATAGGCACCATATCGGACATGACAGGTCCTGCTGCAGATGTTTACCATGCCCTAACCCCAGGAATGCGAACATACATACAATTTATAAATGATCAGGGAGGAATACATGGCAGAAAAATCAAAGTCATCACAGAGGATGATAGGTATTCTAGCCCTTTAGCATTGGCTTCTTTCAAAAAACTCGTCTATAACGATAAAGTATTTGCATTTTCAGGGGTAGCATCCGCAATTGGGCCAACTCGTGCTATCATTCCCTTCATTGAGAAAGAAAAGATACCTTCGCTTACCATGACAAACGATGTAGCATACTTTACTCCGGCTAGAAAGTATATTTTTACTTCTCTCCCATTTTATGAAGACCAGATAAAAGTGTTATTCGACTATATGTGGAACGATCTAAAAGTAAACCGTCCCAAGATAGCACTTGTTTACATGGACTCTCCATCGAGTATAGCGGTCTTACATCTAGTCAGGAGCTTGGTAAAAAAATATGATGCTTCACTCACTGAGGTAATCATACCTGTAGCTGGTCTTGACATGACGTCACAGGTACTCCTATTAAAGAGTGCTAAACCAGATTATGTCATTATTCATGGTTATCTAGCCAATACGGCAGCTGTTTTAAGGGATGCGAAAAAATTCGGCTTTAATAGTCAGATTATAGCTATGCAGTATGCAGTTGTCGGGAAGTTGATAGAAATGACTCGAAGTGCGGCGAATGGTCTTATGGGAATCAATGGGTTGGGATCTCCTGTCGACAACACTCCTGGAATGGTTCATCTAAGGAAGATTGACAAAAAATATAACCAAGGTTCGGGGTATCGAGATGAAAACTATGTACAGGGTTGGTTAACTTCAATGATACTCTGTGAGGGTTTAAATAATGCAGGTAGGAATCTGAATAGCGAAACCCTGGTAAAAGGATGGGAAAAGATAAAAAACTTCGATACGCAGGGGATATGTGGAGTTGTAAATCTTGGCCCAGATAACCACAAAGTAGTTAACAACAGCAGAATATACAAGGCTGATGTGGACAATCTCAGGTTCATCCCAATTACAGACTGGAGGAAGCCGAGTTTTTGAATTTTTGTGAGTCTTCTTTTTTATTTAACAAAGAGAGGAAGGCTACATTTAACATTGAAGTGCAACAAAAAAGGAAGCAACTTCGGCTGGGTTTTTTATTGCCAGGGATAGATGCCTGCATAGTGCAGAAAGAAATATGAACAAAACAGCAACATCGGATTAGAATTTGAACAGATTAAGGAAATAGATATAAATCCCTTAATAGTACAAGGTGACAAACCGGTTGCTGTGGATGCATTGGTTGTGTTAGATCAGAAATAGTGGAATTGTATATTATTAAGAATCTAAGGGAAAGGATTATGGAACACACATTAAAAGCTTTCTTGGGACCGAGAGGTATTGCAATAGTTGGAGTTTCAAAAACGCCTAATAGACCTGGATACATTATTTTACAAAATTTGAGAGAGTTTGGCTTTGAGGGAGAAGTCTATCCAGTTCATCCAGAGGGAGGAGATATACTGGGGTTTAAAACTTATAAAACCGTAAAAGATCTCCCAAAATATATAGATTTAGCTGTCTCCATGGTTTCTGCAGATGAGACCCTTGAATTGTTGAGCGATTGTGAGGCTAAGGGGATAAAGAATATTTTGCTGGTCTCTGGAGGTTTTTCTGAATCCGGTGAGGCTGGCGCTAAACTCCAAGCAAAAGTGGTAAAATTAGCAAAACAAAAGGGGATAAGGCTGATGGGGCCTAATGCAGTTGGGCCTGTTAATACATCCAATAACCTAGTACTGCCCTTTTATGCAATGGATTACCCTAAGAAGGGAGGAGTCTCATTTGTTGCTCAAAGCGGCCAATTCTGCTGTCCTGTTATGGAATATATTACATCTTCTATGAACGTTGGAATAAGCAAATCAATAGACCTTGGGAATTGTTGTGACATAGATGAAGCTGAGGTAATGGAGTATCTAGAAGAGGACCCTGAAACGAGGGTTATCGCTATGTATATGGAAAGTATCAGGTCTGGCAGGCGTTTCTTAGAGGTTTCAAAAAGGGTCTCCCAAAAGAAACCTGTAGTGGTATTTAAAACAGGTAGGACAGAAGACGGTTTGAGAACCGCAGCTTCTCATACTGGTGCCATAGCAGTGGATGATACGGTATTTGATGCAGCTCTCAGACAGGCTGGGATTATAAGGGCTGATGACCTGGATGAATTTCTTGATCTTACAAAGGTATTTGATTCCCAGAACATACCTGAAGGAAATAGAGTGGCAGTTATAACTTACAGTGGAGGTATCGGCGCAATGGTAGCTGATGCCTGTGGGAAGTTTGGTATTAAATTAGCCGAGTTATCAAAGGATACTATTGAAAAGATCAAACCGGCATTACTCCCCTTTTCAAAGATATCAAACCCGTTAGATTGTTTTGCCGTTGGTGTGCCGACGGATGTAAGCGATACATATCAGACACCTTTACTTGCCTTCATGCAAGATCCAAATGTTGATATTATTTTTTTATGTCTTATGGTTAACAGACGTGTTTGGCAGGTAGACCTCAACAATTTATTAGAGAAATTGAAGAGCCTCAAAACTAAACCGGTTGTAGCATGGCTGATAGGTGAGGATAAACTTGTGAGGAAAAAGGCAATGGTTCTTGAAAAAAATGGTATTCCTGTCTTTGCATCCCCAGAAAGGGCAATCAGGGCACTGGGTGCCCTATGGAGATATCGCTTCTATCTCTCTAAGATTTAGTCCAGGATTTGTAAAAAGTTCTTTAATTCCAATATGATCATGATTAAAAAAAGAGATACAGGAAAGGAGAATATTCAGGATGAAGAAAGTTAGGATAGTTTTACTTATGGTGGC
The DNA here is from genome assembly GCA_040757775.1 of Thermodesulfobacteriota bacterium. NCBI lineage: Bacteria > Pseudomonadati > Thermodesulfobacteriota > Thermodesulfobacteriota bacterium. The sequence goes on along the minus strand of JBFLWQ010000002.1, from coordinate 236,702 downwards.
TGTTTCCGTGTTTCTGATATGTGATTATGGTTTTTCCAAAGAGGTGAGAGGTGTTACAGATTCCGAGATCAGGATAGGGGTTATATATGATCAGACAGGACCAGCGACCCCTGTGACTGTTCCTGCTTCTAAGGCGTTTAAAAACTACTTTCAATGGGTAAACGAAAAGGGCGGAATCAATGGAAGGAAGATCAGCTTAATTATTGAAGATGACAGATATTCGATCCCTGCGACTATATCTGCATATAAGAAGCTCTTATTAAAGGATCAGGTACTTGCCCTACTAGGTCCGGCATCCAGTCATGGTATATTTGCGCTAACTTCAGCTATCCTCAAAGACAAGATACCCTGTGTTCTTCCCCCTTCATCCGATAGGGTGGTGATACCACCTAAGCGTTATATGTTTGCCAGTGGACCAACCTATGAGGATCAAATTCAACTTATATTTCAGTATATAGTGAGGGATCTGAAGAAGAAAAATCCCAGAATAGCCTTTGTGTATAATGATACCGAGCATGGCAAGCTCGGTTTTAAGGCAGCAGAGAAATACAAAGACGAATACGGCATAGATATTGTCAGTATTGAGATTGTAAACCCAGGGGTATTGGATGCCACTTCCCAGGCGCTGAATATTAAAAGAAGGAACCCAGACTTCATTCTAATGCATCTTCTGGTTGATAATTCGATTGTAATGATGAAATCTGCAATGAAGATGGGTGTAAAGGACATCCCTTTTTTGGGCACTCAGTATACATGTACTGAGGATACCATTAAGGTTGCAGGAAAGGCAGCTTCCAATTACACAGGTATAGCGATCTACAGCTCATGGTATGACAAAGGCTCTGCCATGGAGGAAATGAGAAAAGTGACTTTAAAATACAACCCAGGGACCGAGAAACCATACAGACCAAAGGCATATACTCAGGGTTGGGGTGATGCTACAATCCTTGCAGAAGGTATAAAGAGGGCGGGAAAGGATATCGATGGTGAAGCGTTGGTTACCGCATTGGAGTCCATCAAGAATTTTGATATGAGGGGACTATGTGGCCACGTCACCTTTGGACCTAATGACCATAAAGGATCTAGATATGTAAAGATGTATAAGGCTAATGTCGAAGAAGGATTGTTGACACCAATATCAGATTGGATGAAATTGGAGAAATAGCTTTCCCCCCAAATCTACTCTAGGATACATAAAGGTAATGAAAGCTAGATCAAGGAGTCAAGATGTTTAACTATAATAATTTGAGTATTGTACATAAAACTTGCAGGAGGATAAGAATTATGAAAAAAGGGGTTACCTTATTGCTTGCTGTCTCTTTCGTTTCAATTCTGTTTTTATTTGGAGTTACCCACGGATACGCTGATGAAACTACCGGACTGACCAGTGAAACCATAAAGGTTGGGGTGGTATCCGACATAACTGGTCCCACTTCTCAGCTTCAAATACCTTTGCATACAGGGATAAAAACCTATTTGCAATATATTAATGATCAGGGAGGGACACACGGCCGCAAATTCAAGGTAATTATCGAGGATGGAGGGTATTCAGTTGCCAGGGATATATCAAACTTCAAGAAGCTGGTTTATAGGGATAAAATATTTATGTTCTTTGAGATAGGCTCTACTGGCTCTGGGGTTGCTCTTGCTTCACAGATTACTAAGGAAGGGCTTCCAACCATGATGACTTCAACCACCGATTTCTTTATTCATCCAGTTAGACCGTATCATTTCACTGAAGGTACTACCTATGAGGATGAGATAAAAATAATCTTTAACTACGTAATAAACGTACTCAAGGCAAAGGATGCGAAAATTGCCCTCATCCGGGCTGATACTGAGCACGGGAAAGTTGGTTCCCGTACGTGCCATGAACAGGCCAAAGCCTATGGACTAAAATTGACAGCGGAAGAGGTCATACAGCCAGGTGCAATAGAGGCCAGTTCACAAGTATTGAACTTAAAAAGGGAAGGTGCTAGCCATGTTATTTTGCATACGACCGAAGGCAATGCTGCTACATTCCTGAGAGAATCGAAGCGTTTCGGCTATAAACCCATCCCTATAGGAACCAAATATGCCTGCACCGAGGACGTGATAAGGATTGTAGGAGATGCCGCTAAGGGTTTTGTTGCTACCAATTCTTTTGCCTCCTGGCATGATGATTGTAAAGGTATAAACGAGATGAAGAAGATAACCTTGAAATATCATGACAAAAAAGAGATGATTATCCGTTACAGACAGTATAACCAGGGATGGTGTCAGGCAGTGATAATGGTTGAGGGGTTGAAAAGAGCTGGAAAAAATCTCACCCGTTCCGGCCTAGTTAAGGCAATTGAGTCAATAAAGGATTTTGACATGGGTAACATTATGGCTTCTGTAACATATGGAACAGACAAGCACCAGGGGACTGACTACTGTAAGATGTATAAGGCCGATATCGAAAATCAGAAGTTTGTTCCCTTCACTGATTATATAAGGGCTGCGAGGTAGAAGACTTATTTGATGTATCAAAGTTTCTCCAGCCTATTAATTTAACAGGGGACAGCATTTTGCCACATTGTAATTGGTATTCTGCAAGGAGGCCTTTGTAGTCCTTCGATGGAAAGGATTCTTTTGGTTGGGGACGTTCGGTGAGTGGTGGGAGAGGATCGATAGAAAAGTTTCTATAATTAAGAATCTTTTGACAATATGCCTATCAAGGTAATGTCAAAAGTTTTATGAAAAACTATTTTAAAACATATTGAAATATAAGAGAAACCCTCCCCCTTGAGGGGGGAGGGCGAGGGTGGGGGTGAAAAATCTGACCGGCATAGCCAAAAGACTCAGGAAAAACTCTACGAACACGGAGCAGTATTTATGGAAGCATCTCAGGAATAGGCAGGTAGAGGGGTTTAAATTTCGTCATCAACACCAGTTGGGCATTTTGTAAATCTTGAAAATAAAGTGTTTGTGGAGGTAGATGGCGGGCAGCATATACATAATTCAAACGATAAGATACGGGACGAATGGCTTAGGGCTGAAGGGTATAAAGTACTGAGATTTTGGGAGAATGAAGGATTCAATAACTTAGAAGGTGTTTTGGAGTTTATCAGGGATGCTCTTCTCACCCCTCACCCTAACCCTCTCCCACAAGGGGAGAGGGGAAATAATTTTTGACAATACGTTTATTGAAAGAAGGAGATAGCTATGAAAGAAGAAATTTTGGTTAGGGGGCATAATTTTACGGCTATATGTTTTTCAGCAATAGCCTTGATGCTCCTTTTGGGAAACAACTATGCACACTCTACGGAAGTGAGGGGGGTTACCAAAGACACCATAAAGATTGGAGTAATTGCGGATCAGACGGGAGTGGCTGCCCCCGTTGGCATCCCCATAACCAATGCCACAAGGACGTACTTTCAAAATATCAATGATCAGGGGGGAATCAATGGCAGAAAAGTAAAGATCATTGTTGAGGATGATCATTATACGATTCCCGGTGCTATTGCTGCTTTCAAGAAACTTATCTTTAGAGATGCAGTTCTGTCCGTTCTCTATACAGGAGGTACAGGCCAGACCTTTGCCCTTATGAGCCAGATTGAGAAGCAGAAGGTTCCTGTAATACCTGTAAGCTTTGCAGAGGGAATGACGACCCCGGTGAAAAGATATATATTCACAGCAACGGCGGGTTATGATGACGGTCTAAAGATTATCGTAGATTATATCATGAAAGATCTAAAGGCAAAAAAACCGAAAATAGCCTGTGCCTATCCAGATGTTGAGTTCGGTAAAACTGGCTTTAGTGCTACAAAGGAGTACCTTAAGAAGTATAACTTAGAATTCAGTGCCACGTCGATAATTAACTTTACTGAGATTGATGCAACCTCCCAGGTCTTGAACTTAAAGAAATCAGATCCGGATTATATAATCCTTCATGATGCCCTTGCCGGCCTTGTTTCCTTCTTTAAAGCTGCAAAGAGATATGGTTTAAGAAGTAAGGTCATTGGGTCATTTTATGTCAGTGACGAGGAGAATATAAAAGTTACAGGAGATGCCATGAAGGATGCTTTGGCGGTAAGCCCCATCGGTTATTGGAGTGATAATAGCCCTGGGATGGCTGAACTGAGAAAGATTACTACGAAATATCATCCTGAGACGAAGTGGATGATAAGAAGTTATATACAGGGGTGGCTCACTTCAATGATCTGTGCAGAGGGGCTAAAAAGGGCAGGTAAAAATCTAAATCCTGATACTCTGGTAGAGGCTTATGAAGCCTTTAAAAACTTTAGTACTGGTGAAATTTCGGCGCCCGTAAGTTACAGCAAGAATAATCATAAAGGTGGAACGATGAACAAATTGTATAAAGTGGACGTAAAGAATCAGACCTTTATACCGATTACGGAGTTCAGGGAGCCAGCTTTCAAAGATTGATAATCAACTTAATGGTTAAAAGTCTTCTCAATTTAAAAGGAGGTGTCCTATGTATACAGATTTTATGAAGTTATGCGGGTATGAAAACCAGGAACTGGAGAAACAGAGGCCAAGGATCGACAAGGCGTTTGATATCCTTGGCATAGGGAAGGAGGACATAAACAGGGCAGAGAAAAGGGTTAGGGAGAATCTCGATATTAGGCTTGAGGGTGTCCGTAAACTGCTGCGAGTATGGATGGAGGAATTTGTATCATTGCCCCTGTGTCGGGATGAGTACAAGAAGGTTATTTATTATGACTGGCCCTTTCCTGGTGCTATGATGATGGCGGTCCACAGGCTGTCGCCGGACGTCTACGTTGGGTCTATAGGGGAAATTATGAACGTGGGTATGGGCATGATCTTTGATAAACTCAGTCCCCTTCTTGAAGCGGGTGAGAAGACAGGGCTAGGGGTAGGAGAGGCACATTGTGCCCTCTGGCAGACTCACATAGGGGCTATTGAAAAGAAAATGATACCCTTACCTGATCTGATGGTCTCATCTGGCTGGTACTGCGATCAGCCAGCGGAGGCAGACCAACTCCTGGCAGAACTCTATGATATTCCTACTGTGTATATGGATGGGGTCCTTGATAGCTATTGGGGACAATGGCCTGACATCAGTGAAAGGATGGTACGATATGCTGGCGGTCAGATGGAGAAGATCTTCAGGAAGATAGAAGAGGTAACAGGCTATACGTTTACGGAAGACGTGCGTAAGACCGGTGTAAGAGACAATGCAAAGTACTATTACAATTATAACACGTTAGTGGAAACAATAGGGAAAAGTGATCCCCAGGCCATCAGCCAGGCGGATGTCAGCCTTGCATATATGATTTCCAATACCCCTATAAGGATGAGGGACGAGGCAGTTGATGCCGTTACCACATTGATTAGAGAGGCAAAGGAACGGATAGACAGGGGAGAGGGCGTCGTTGAGAAGGGTGCTCCAAGGATATACTTCGGTCTTCGAATGGCAGTTGATGCCGCTATACTTAAGATGGTGGAGAGTCTTGGGTTGGCGATGTCTGTTGTTTTTGTTGACTGGTTAACGCCTGTCGAGCGGACGAAGGCAAAATCGACAGAATACAGTCAAAAGATAATGGAAGGGTTCTTCAAGCGTGGACCACTGTGTTCTGCATCGGGGGCACTTGACTATTTCACAGAGTACTGCAAGGAGTGGAAGGTAGATGGGGCAATACTTTGTTATCCCTATTCATGTCGCCCGTATACTATTCCTCCCTTAATGGGCAAAAAGGCACTAAAGGACAGGCTGAGTATCCCTGTATTGGTTCTGGAGGGAGATGCCTATGATACCCGTAATTACAGTGCCGGGCAGTTAAGAACAAGGGTTGAAACATTTGCTGAACTGCTGAAGATGAGGAAGGCTTCTTAAGTTTGTTCCCTTCACTGATTATATAAGGGCTGCGAAGTAGAAGACTTATTTGATGTATCAAAGTTTCTCCAGCCTATAATTATAGTTGTTTTTGTGCTGATTGATTGTTATTATGGATATACCCCGATACTGTCGGGGTAAGATAATGAAGTGAAAGATGGAGGTGGAATGTGGAGTATCCTTTAGAAGGGATTAGGATTTTGGAGTGGGGTATTTTTCATGCCGGACCGGGAGGCACGGCTATCCTTGGTGATTTGGGTGCAGAGGCAGTAAAAATAGAAGAACGCGGGAAGGGTGATCCAATTCGGCATCGAGGCCGCTTTGGACGAACCTCCTTCGATTTGCCTGGCAACAGAAATCTCTTTTTTGAGGGTTCTAATCGGAATAAAAAATCCATTTGCGTCGATCTGAGCAAGGATATGGGGAAAGAAATTGTCTATCGTTTAATCCCTCATTTCGATGTGTTTCTGACGAATCTCCGTAGAAAAACCCGTGAAGACATGGGTATGACTTATCCTGTACTTTCTGATTTAAATCGGAGGCTGATATATCTTTCGGTTTCGAGTTATGGTCCAATGGGTCCTCACAAAGACCAAGGTGGGTTTGATTTCCAGGGCCAGGCACGATCAGGGATAATGTACAGCATGGGAGAGCCGGGGACACCTCCTGTTCTCTCTCAGTTCGGACTCATCGACCAGGCAACAGCTATCACCGTAAGCCAGGCAATTCTGGCAGCTCTTTTTATGCGGGAACGTACCGGAAAAGGACAGATGATTGAAACCTCGATTTTGGGATCTGCCCTGTATCTGTCTTATTTTAATTTATTGAATGCCCTGTGGCTTCATCAGGATGTCCCGCGTCACCGTCGCATGGATACAGACCCCATCCGAAATTACTATCAGTGTAAAGATGACAAGTGGTTTGCCATTACACTTCGGCCCAATGGAGATTGGCCCCGCTTTTGTCAGGCTATAGAGCACTCAGAGTTGGAGATAGATCCCAGATTTAACACACAGGAAAAGAGATCAGAGGAAAATTCGAGTGAACTTATCACGTTGCTCTCCCAGATTTTTTTAGCCAGAACACGTGATGAGTGGCTGGAAGCCTTCAGAGGGTACGACCTCTTTGCCTGTGCGATACACAGGCATACTGAGCTTGAGAATGACCCGCAAATACGTGAAAATTACCTGGATAAACTTGATCACCCAACTTTAGGGAAGGTTAATATTCCAGGTTTTCCTGCCCATTTTAGCGAGGCTCGAGCCGGGACGAGAAAAGCAGCCCCTGAAATGGGAGAGCATACTGAGGAGGTTCTGAGGACAGTGGGGGGATATAGTGAACACGAGATAGAGCAATTAAAAAGGGAGGAGATTATCTAGGAGAAATAAAATCCATTTATTGTCTTTTTTAGTTCTATGTGCTATTGAACAAAGGAGGTAAAATAATAAAGATTAGTTACAAATTATTCAGATATAAAACCAGTTACTTCTCGGAGTGTAGTTCAAGCTCTTTATCAACCGAATACAGTCTTTTTAAAAGTTGAAATTCATTTGAAGTTCAGGAGGTATTGGGATTGGAAAATGTGGTGAGAGTGGAATCTGTAAATGAAAGTTCTGTTGTAGAGCAACTCGATTACGTCTTTAATCCGCGCTCAGTCGCTGTAATTGGAGCATCGAACAGAATTGGAACGTGGGGATTTGGGGTTTTGAACCGTCTTCTTGGCAATCCGAAGAGGAAGGTTTATCCAGTTAATTCAAAAAGTGATGAAATAATGGGGATTAAGGCATACCGGAAAATCACAGAGATACCGGAACCAGTGGACTTTGCAGTTCTTTCAGTACCGCCCGCAAAAACCCCTGAAGTTATGAGAGAATGTGTAGCTAAAGGGGTTAAAGCAGCTTTAGTGATTACAGGAGGACTTGCTGAATCTGGTGAAGAAGGTGCAAAACTGGAAAAAGAATTGGTAGAAATCGCAAGAAAAGGTGGAATACGATTCATCGGGCCTAATAGTATGGGCCATATAAACACCCATTCCTCATTCTCTACCCTGGCATGGATGGAGGACGTGAAACCGGGAGGGGTTGCTTTTCTCTCCCAGAGCGGGACTTACGGACAGCGCGTGGTTCGCACAGGGACACATCGAGGGATTGGTTTTAGTAAATTTGTAAGCGATGGTAATGAGGCTGATATTCATCTGGAAGATTACATAGAATATCTTGCCGAAGATGAAGAAACCAGGATTATCGCTGCCTATGTCGAAGGATTAAGAGAGGGCAGACGGTTCTTTAAATTAGCCAGGGAAATCACGCGGAAAAAACCGATCATAATCATGAAGTCTGGATCCACAAAAGGTTCTGCAAGGGCAGCAAAATCCCATACTGCATCTTTATCTGGTTCGGATCAAATTTATGATGCTGCTTTTAAGCAGTCAGGAGTCATCAGAGTAGAGGATGAAGTGGAATTGTTTGATGTTGTTAATGCCCTGGTTTCTCTTCCTCTTCCCAGAGGGAACAGGACAGGGATTTTAACTGAAGGTGGTGGAATTGGTGTTGTAATGGCTGAGGCTACTGAAAAGGTAGGTTTAGAACTCCCTAATTTCTCTTATGAGACTACCGAGACATTGAGGTCTCTTTTACCTTCACGTTGTTCTTACGGAAATCCAACGGACATTACGGATCTGGTTACATCGGGTAATCTCGTTATCTTTTCCTGTCTGTGGGCAATCATGGAAGACCCTAACATAGATATTGCAATTCTTTTAGGGGGTATTGGAGCAAGTTCTTATTTTTCGAATATGATAGAGAAGGGATCTTTTTCAAATAATGAAGAGTTTCAAAAGATGGTTAAGTCTCTCGAAGAACAAGAACTTAAGAATTTAGATCTCATTAGGGAAAAAATAGACAGGCTTGGAAAGCCTCTTGTTTATGTAAATCTGATGCCAAGGGTTATGGCAGAACCGGAAAGCTTTAATCTCTTACGTGACAGGGGGATCCCTATTTATCCAAACCCCAGAAGGGCAGCAAGAGCGTTGCGTCACGTGGTGAATTATACTGAGTACCTGAATAAATAAAAATTATGAAAACCCAATCTCCCGATTACTGAACTCTGACTTTTCCTGCCATTCCCTTGCATCTCCTTTTGATGATGTTTCTGTACCTAGAACCTCTGATATAAAAAAGATGACTCCAAGGTTAAAAAAAATCTAAGATAAAAACTGGAAACAAAAAGGCATAAAAGGCTTTGATATGCAGGGTCTAATCTTCAAGAAAGGGGATTGGCTATGAAAACGAGGTATTTATCCGCGTTATTGCTTGTTGGTTTTTTGGTTTTAATCCTACACATTTCACAAAGCAGATTGGCATACGGTAAAGAAGCAAGGGGCGTAGCAAAGGATCTGGTAAAAATTGGTGTAATAATCGATCTCACAGGCCCTATTTCTAATGCTGGAGTTGTGGTGATAGAGGCGTATAAGAACTATACCCATTATGTAAACGACGAAGGGGGAATCCAGGGAAGAAAGATAAAGCTGATCGTGGAGGATGACCGTTATTCTATCCCGGCAGGGATAGCTGCCTTTAAAAAGCTGGTATTCAAAGATCAGATATTGGCAATCATAGGTCCCATCTCTGTTGGTGAAACAAAGGTACTCCTTCGCCATATTGAAAAGGAGAAGGTTCCTATATTGCCTTGGGCACCTGATACATCAATAATGAAGCCATATAAGAGGTATGTATTTCCAACAAATGGCTGGTACGATAATGAATGGGGTGTAACCTTTGATTATATCATCAATAAGTTAAAGCCCAAAAACCCGAAAGTTGCCCTTTGCTATCCGGATGTGGAATCCGGCAAGGTAGTTAGGGATTTGGCTGACGAGTGGGCAATGCTTTTTGGGCTAAAGCTTCATCTTGAGATCATTCCCCTGAACGCAATTGATGTTACCTCGCAGGTATTAAGCATGAAGAAGGCAGGGGTAACCCTTATCCTGTTGCATCATGTCGCTCCTGGAGCATCTGCGGTTCTCAGGGATATGAAGAAGTTCGACCTTGATGTTCCTTTATTTGGAACATCTGCTGCGTGCACAGAGGATATCATCAGGATAAGTGGTGAGGCATCAAAGAATTTTGTGGGTGTCAGTCCTTACAGTTCATGGTATGAAGAGAGCCCGGGAATAGCAAAAATGAGAGAGATAAGCATGAAATATAATCCGGGCGCTGAGAAATCATACAAAATCAAGAGTTATTCTCTGGGATGGATTATGCCTGCTATTCTCTGTGAGGGGATAAAAAGGGCTGAGAAGGATTTAGATGGGGAAAAGCTGGTGGCTGCGTTAGAGACTATAAATGATTTAGATACAAAGGGTATATGTGGTCCCATAACCTATACCCCTGCAATGCATTATGGGTTGAATTACAACAAGCTTTTCAGGGCAGATCCAAAAAGCGGTAAACTCATTCCTGTTACTGAGTGGAGGCTGCCACCTTTAAAAAAATAATGAGAACGGAGGCTACTATTTTTAACTGCTAGCAGTTTTTGCAGGGGGTATGCTATGGAAAAGAAGGCGGTTACACTGAATCTTCATGGGTTTTCAAACTGGGTTTTAATTGCTATCCTGATCTTATCGGGGTTATTTGGAATTAGAGGTAGTGCTTATTCAGCTAAAGCTCGGGGGATAACTGATGATACGGTAAAGATTGGTGTGATCCTCGATCAAACAGGGCCTGCTGCAAATGCGGTCATCCCCCTGACCGCAGGACTTAGAAGTCTGTTTCGATTCACCAATGAGCATGGAGGAATACATGGAAGAAAAGTGAAGGCATTGTTTGAGGATGACCGTTATTCTATACCGATGGCTATATCTTCTTTCAAAAAGTTGATCTTCCGGGATGAGGTTATTTCTTTAATCGGGCCTACAAGCACCAGTGGAGCTGTTGCCCTTTTGAGGAGTATCGATAGGGAAAAGGTCCCTACCTTCCCAGCATCGACAGCGGAAAGGATGGTAAAACCCTTCGAGCGGTATATATTTACCATTCAGGACATCTATCCTGGGCAGATGAAGGTAATTGTTGACTACATCATTAAGGATTTGAAGGCGAAGAACCCAAGGATTGCATTCGTCTTTCCTGATAACGAGGCAGGAAAAGCAGATTTGGTGCCCGGACTGGAGAGGCTCAAATACTATAATTTAGAGCCTGTAGCAAAGGAGGTGCTCAATCCCGGTTCCATTGAGGCAACCTCTCAGGTGATGAACCTGAAGAAGGCTAATGTTGATTATATTATTATCTGCGGTTCACTTCCCCAGCCAGCGGCACTCCTCCTTAGAGAGTTGAAGAAGTTTAGTTTGAAGGTTCCCTTATTTGGCAGTTGGGCGACCTGCAATGAAGATGTAATACGTATATCAGGTGATGCGTCTGAATTGTTTTATGGAGTCAGTTCCATGGCATCATGGTATGATGAAGGGCCTGGTGTGGCAAGGATGAGGGAGATTACCCTCAAATATGAACCGGGAAGGGAGAAACCCTATCGTGGAAAGACCTATACATATGGTTGGGTTATCGCAACAGTTAAAATCGAGGCTATGATGAGGGCAGGCAGGAATCTCGATGGAGAGGTTCTGATAACTAGTTTAGAAGGAATGAAGAACTTTGATACAGGAGGGCTCACGGGTCCTATAAGTTATAGTCCAACAAACCACAACGGGGGGAGTACCTGGAAGATATTTAAAGCCGATCCGTCCACAGGAAAGTTTATACCGATAACCGAATGGAGGAGCCCAGAGTAAAAGTTATCTGCTCTTCCACAAACTCCACGATAGGTTAGATGGTCAGAAAGGGAGATTATTATGAGTGGAACAACTCTGAAGTTGAAAAAAGAAGTTGCTGTAAAGGGATTTAGATCGGTACAGAGAGGTTTTGATCCGACCGAAATCGAAAGTCCATATGCCCCCGGGGTAAAAATATGTCTTGATAGGGCACGTTTATTGACTCAATCATACATGGAGACGGAGGGGGTTCCCATTGTTTTGAGAAGGGCAATGGCTCTGGCTAACATACTGGAAAACATAAAGATATATATAGGTGATAAGGAACGGATTGTCGGAAATACTGCCTCTACACCCGATGCTCTGGTTCCTTATCCAGAATATTACTGGAGGTGGCTGGATAAAGAGATTGATAAGCGCTACAAAAACATGCTGGATAATCCAGGCAGAGAAGAACTCCACCAGATACATAAATATTGGCAGAACATAGCGGTTCAGGGTAAAGAGCGAGACCTTGTGCCTGACGATGTAAAGCCTTACTGGAAATTTAGTGGCCCCATTTTCTGGGGTTATTATTACGAGTCGGGAGTCCCAAATTTTGAAAAGCTATTCAAAGTTGGACTAAAAGGGTTAATAGCCGAGGCGGAAGGCAGGCTGAAGACTTTAGGTTCAAATGTGGACAAAGAGTATTTTGAAAAGTTAAATTTTCTTAAGGCTGTAATTATATCATTAAGGGGTGGAATCGCTTTTGGAAAGAGGTTTTCTGTATTGGCTGGAGAAATGGCGGATGGTGAGAATAATTTACAGAGAAGAAAAGAATTAAAAGAAATATCAGCCATATGTAATTGGGTACCAGAGAATCCACCCAGAAACTTCCATGAGGCTTTACAGTTTATTTGGTTTATAACCCTGGCATCTCGTGTGTATGAGCTGAATATGAATGGCTATGCAATTAGACTTGACCAGCTCTTATATCCAATTTATAAGAAAGATAAAGAAAAGGGGAAGATTAAGAGGGAAGATGCGCAGGAATTATTAGAGTTTTTATGGTTAAAGTTCAATTCAAGGGGAGAGTTGGTAGCACCACTTATGGGAAGTGGTAATGTTGGCTTTCATCCCAATGTTACTTTTACCGTTGGAGGGGTTACTCCTGATGGGAGGGATGCCACAAATGAGATGAGCTATATTATTCTCGATGCCTCAAAGGCAATAAAGGGAACACAGCCGCAAATCGCTTTCAGGTACCATAATAATATCCCAAAGGACTTCCTTATGAGTGCCATTGACCTTCTGAAAACCGGTGTTGGATACCCTCCCTTCTTCAATGATAAGGTGGTAATACCGATGATAGTAAACGAGGGGATACCGATAGAGGATGCCAGGAATTATGGAATAGAGTCCTGTATGAGGTGGACTATACCAGGAAAGAATATAACCTACAGGGCATTATCCGGAGTCCTAATCGGGCCAAAATGCCTAGAGCTGGCTTTGAATCAGGGGATTGATAAGTTTAGTGATAAGCAGATAGGGGTTTCAACTCCGGATCCTTTGACTTTTTCCTCTGTTGAGGATGTGATGGATGCCTATCTTCAGCAGGTAAGATTCTTCATGGATAAACTGGCAAAGATAGCCAATATGGCTGATGTTCTATATGAGGAGTACTTACCGCGACCTTTTCTCTCGGCTTTGCTTGATGGCTGCATAGAACGAGCGGAAGATTGCAGAAGATGGTCTTACTTTGACAAGAAGGTAATGGCACCTGTAGGCTTGATTAACGTAGCTGATGGTCTGACTGCTATGAAGAAGCTTGTCTTTGATGAAAAAAAAGTGCGTGTAGCCGAATTACTCAAATCACTTAAAGGCAACTGGGAGGGCAAAGAGGACATGAGGAAAATGTTCCTGAACGCTCCAAAGTTTGGAAATGATGATGATTATGCAGACCAGATAGCGAAAGAAATCCAGTTCAGAACAGCAGCGGAGATGAAAAAAGTAAAGACATCCAAAAACAGTTATTATCAGGTGGATGGAAGTGCAGGGGCTAATTATTTTGGTTACAGCGCACTTACTGGTGCTACTCCTGATGGCAGGAAGGACAGGGACCTTTTTGCAGATGGCACTTTATCTCCTGAGCGTGGTATGGATAAAAACGGTCCTACAGCGGTACTTAAATCCACTTCGAAGATCGATCCCTTAACGACCTACACACTACTTTTGAACCAAAAATTTCTACCCCAATATCTGGAGGGAGAATATAAGGAGTTATTCGCTTCCTATATAAAGACATGGGCCGATTTAGGGCATTTTCATATCCAGTTTAACGTGATAGACAGAAAAACTCTGTTGGAGGCACAGAAAAATCCAGTGCAGCATGCTGATCTTGTTGTACGGCTGGCAGGTTACAGTGTCTATTTCGTTGATCTGCCCAGGCAGATTCAGGATGAGATCATAAATAGAACGGAACAGGAGTTCCACTGACGATAGAGCAGAAAAATACTATCTTTCGGACAGCGGAAGCTGAAAGTTGAGTTAGAGATGCTTATATCACCATTTCAGCCAGCACCGATAGTTAGGGTAGGGGATAACGCCGCGGATGAGGAGTATCCGCTGTTTGCTCGGCGCGAAGCGCCCTCGACAACAATTTGTTTACCAATTTGGCGGTGGTTATTTATTTTCACTTAGCAGTATCTCTATCGTAAAATTCTTAAACCTTTCGTTCTTTTTAATGAGGGCATCCATCAAACTATATGATCCCCTATCTTCGCATTTGACATGAGCACAACGGCATTGGCGCTGACAATTTTCGCAAAAATAGTTTTCGTTTAACTGGAGTCCACAGCTACCACAATAGGGCTTCATAGAAAGGGAGCCATCCTCGACACATGCTAGAAAATAATCCTGCTTACCTTTTTCCATACCTTTTCTCCATTTCTAGGAAATATTCTGCCTATGCCAGCAGAGACCTCGCTACCACAACCCTCTGGATCTGGTTGGTTCCCTCAAATATCTGAAAGCACTTGGCATCTCTCATCATTCTTTCCACCGGGTAGTCGCTGGTATATCCATACCCTCCAAGAATCTGAACTGCGTCTGTGGTGACTTTCATAGCCATATCACTGCTGAAATATTTTGCCATGGAAGCAAGCATCATACTCTCTCTATTACGATTTAATGCAATAAAGGCAGCTCTGTAAACAAGATACCTGGATGCCTCAATCTGTGTTGCCATATCTGCCAGCATAAATTGGATTCCCTGAAATTCACAAATAGGCTTTCCAAACTGGACCCTCTGTTTTGCGTATTTTACGGCATAATCGAGGGCACCCTGAGCTAATCCTACCCCCATAGCAGCCACTATTGGGCGGCTCTCATCCAGGGTATGCATAACGTCCTTAAACCCATCTCCCTCTTTGCCTAGAAGATTATCTCTTGGGATACGACAGTCCTCAAAGATCAATTCGCATGAGGCAATGCCCCTTATACCCATCATCTTCTCTTTCTTAGAAATGATTCGTCCAGGGGCTCCCTTTTCAACCACAAAGGTGCTAATTCCCTTTGCTCCTTTGCCTGTATCAGTTTTGGCATAGACCGTTGTTACATCAGCAAGGTCACCAACCGTATGAAAACGCTTTGTGCCGTTTAGAATGTAATGATCACCTTTAAGCACAGCAGTTGTTCTTATAGCAGAGACATCAGACCCTGCATCCGGTTCAGTAATGGCTATGGCAAACAGCCATTCACCGGTTGCCAGCTTGGGTAGATATTTAGCCTTTTGTTCATGAGTACCAGCCAATCTGAATGCTGCAGAGGCAAGAGATAGGGTAGGGGCTGTGAGAACAGCCATGCTTCCACTCACCCTGCTAAGTTCCTCTGTAGCCAGGCAGCAGGTCAGGAGGTCACCCCCAGATCCACCATACTCTTCAGGGAAGAATATAGCCTGGACACCAATTTCACTCATGGCTTTGTAGACATCAGCTGGAAATTCGTCCTTTTCATCAATTTCAGCTGCCCTTGGTGCGATCCTGTCTTCAAAAAAGCTTCTCAAAGACCTCTTAAACATTTCCTGCTCTTCAGTAAGTTGAAAAGGCATATACGTTTTATCCTCCTTTAGGTCGATATTGATTTAGTCCAGTGGATTTCCAAGGCTAACACTCTATAGAGGTGTTTGTCAATAATACAGATATGTGTAAGAAAAGCAACAGAAAAAAATCAGGATATATCGATACCTCAACAACTTTTCTCTACCACCATGTTGGACATAGAGGATAGAGCCAAATAGACTGCTCCTCTATTCCACAATACCCTTAAAGTAATTTGAAGCAATTTGAGGTTGTGATTTACTCTCTGCTTTTTAGACGTTTCAAAGTACTCGGGAAAGACAGTAACCCTCCCGGAAGGAAGCGCATTACAACTATCAAAATCATGCCAGTAATCAGAACCTCCACGTGTCCCCATTTTGCCAAGAGTAAAGAAAGCAGGCTGAAGAAACATGCTCCTATGATTGGCCCAAATATGTTGGCAGCGCCACCCACTACAACGAAGGCTATTACCATTATCATATAGTTTATTCCGAAATCCAATGGAGCGATAACTCTAAACAGGTGAGCACTGAGACTCCCGGCTATTCCTGCGAAGAATCCCCCTATAGTAAAGGCTATAATTTTGTGCATCGACACATCTATCCCGATAGATTCGGCAAGGATATCCGCCTGAGCTATAGCTTTTGAGATCCTGCCAAAGCGGGATTTTACCATGAAATGGATAAAGAACACAATTAGAGCCATTATTGTCAACCCGAGATAATACTGGGCAACTTTGGAAGAAAAACTCAATGTAAATCCTGCGAAGGAAATAGGAGAGGGAGGGGGGATAGCGAAGATCCCGCTGTGTCCTCCAAAAGCATCCTGCCAGAAGTTAGAGACTATAGTCATTACAATCTCTGCAAAGGCAAAAGTGACCATAAAAAAAGCAAAGCCCTTTAGTCTCGAAGCAGGAAACCCGATAAGAAAAGAAAAAAGCGCAGCGATCAGTCCAGAGATGGGAAGAGCAACCCAGAAAGAGACACCTATCTTTATCACAAGAAGGGCAGAGCTATAGGCTCCTATTGCCATCATGCTAACATGCGCCAGTGACATTTCCCCTGTCGAGTAGATCAACCAGAGGCTGGTAGCAAGGATAATGTTAAGCCACAAAATTATTAGTATGTGCAGGATATATGGATCCTGAGTAATTACTCCAATAAAAAGCAGTAGGATAGCAAGGAGATAAAACCCTAAATATTTTTTCATCTTCTCAAGTCTCCTCATATCCCAAAAGCCCTTTAGGTCTAACCAGCAGGATTAAAATAAGGGCGCCAAAGAAGATAGTGGTAACAATGGCAGGGCCGAAGTAGAACCCCCCAAAACTTTCGATAAAACCGAAAATAAATGCGGCAAGAATGGCACCCGGGATGCTGCCCATTCCTCCAACGATTATTATCACAAAAGTTTTCAGGATAACAGGTCCCCCTATCCATGGATCCACATAAAACACTGGTCCCAGTAAAGCTCCGGCAAGACCCGCTAACCCACTTCCTAAAGCGAGCGCAAGTCCTGAGATGTGATTTATACGTATACCTCCCAGGAGAGCTGCCTCGCTGTCCTGAGCCACAGCCCGCATAGCCTGTCCCACTTTAAGCCTTTGAAGGAACGTATGTAAGCCTATCAATATAGCTATACTAATAAGGACAATTGCGACCCTCTCTGCGGGGAAGGAAACAGAACCTACCACAAATTTCCCCGTGAAGGTTGATGGAATAGACTTTTCCGTTAAACCAAACGCCTGCTGAGCGGAGTTCTGAAAAAACCTGGAAAGTCCAAGAGAAACTATAAAGGCACCTAAGAGGTGACCCCGGAAGGGTCGAAATATCAGTCTTTCCAGAATCAGGCCAAGAAGTCCAAGTGTGAGGGCAGCCAAAAATAACGTCACTACATAAGGCACTTTTGCCACAGCAAAGAGGTAATAAGTGGTAAACCCACCCAGCATGTAGAGTTCACCGTGGGCGAAGTTGATGATGCGCATAATGCTGAAAACCAGGGTGAGCCCAGAAACTATAAGACCATAGGTGGCTCCAATCATTATACCATTTAAGATGAGCTGAATGAAAATCTGAATCTCCATTGCAGTGTGTCCTCAGATAAAGCGTAAAATTTGGGGAAGGGAACGGAGAATCCCTTCCCCAAGATTTTGCTTCATGATATCTTTAGGGCTTCTCAAGGGCTACCAGTGTAAACTTCCCTCCACGACAGCGGGAAATCTGGATGGGAAGCACAAGCTGGTGTTTTATACCATAGGTCTTCTCCCCTGTAAATTTTGCAGGTCCCTGGAGGAGATTAAGTTGCAGCGCCTTCATAGCTTTTGCTACCTTGGCTGTATACAGGCTATTTGCTTTCTTTATTGCTTCAACGACCACTGTTATCGAGTCGTATCCGTTTACACCGAGACCGGCTAAAGGTTCATTGTATTTTTCCCTATACCTACGTGCCAGTTCTTTAACCTTTTGAGGCACGGAAGGGTCCTCTTCATCGGTTATTATGGTTAGTGCAGAAATGGCTTCTTCTGCAGCTTCCGCCCCTGCCATTTTCAAGACTAACTCCGGAACGGTCGCCAGATTAGTTACCAGAGGACCGGTGTAACCTAGCTCCCTGGCCTGCTTCAGGAGCAGCACCCCTTCGCCGAGCAGACAACCTGTCGTCTCAACGATGTCAGGTTTTTCGGATATCATTCGAGTCAGTATCGGGGCGAAATCCTTGGTTCCAAGGGGGAAATTGCCATCGTATACCACCTTAAACCCCTGTGCCTCTGCACCCTTGCGCCCATATTTGTTACAGTCCTTTCCCCATGCATCATCCCGATTGAGAACAGCAACTTTCTTAGCTTTGGGGTACTCTCTGTGCAGCCATCGATAAAGGGCAGGCATATATTCAGCAGCCCCCATAAGAAGCCTGAAAGAATATGGCTTGTCAGGACCGAGAAGCCCGGCTCCGGAAGCCAGGGTGCAATGAAGCACTTTGTTAGGCTCGCTGACAGATAGTCCTGCAAGGTTGGGGGCAGTACCAAAGGTCGTAGCTATGAAGTTTACCTTGTCCTGAAAAATAAGTTTATTAATCGCCTCCAGCCCTCCAGCAGAGGTATATTTATGGTCATAAGTTATAAGCTCAAGTTTGTATTTTTTCCCACCTATAGTTATGCCACCAGCCGTGTTGTACTCCTCAATACGCATCTCACCGCATCGCATTACTGCCACTCCCCACGGCGCACCCGGCCCTGACAGAGCAAGATAGCTACCAAGCTTCAGGGGCTCTGCCGCCTCGGATAACCCTCTGGATGCCGGACAGATCAAGATAACAGCTGCTATCAGGAAACCCAGTAACCAAAACAATGCGTTCTTCTTCATAACTTCCTCCTTCTCTTTAATTTAAGTTATACTTGTTTGTTGAAGACATCATAATCTTTTTACGCCAACATGTTTAGATCAGGTCAATATTGTTTCCAGAAGAACATCAGATAAAAATTGTAGAGAACCACCTCCTTCCAGCATATTCATGTCCGTTTATTTATAAAGACTTCACCCGTATGTCAAATTTACAATTGATTCTGTGACAGGTGAACAGGCTCGTTTATACTATATTCCTAAATATGCTTTTTTGACATGGTCATCGTTGGCTACTTCCTTTGAATGCCCTTCCAGACGCACCTTTCCTTTTTCCAAAACATAAGCATAGTTAGACGTTTCCAAAGCCATTCTAGCATTTTGCTCTACCAGTAAGACACTCAAGCCTGTGTTTTGTATCTCACCAATAATCCGAGCTACTTCCATCACCATAATTGGAGAAAGACCAAGGGATGGTTCGTCCATAAGAAGTAATCGAGGATTAGACATTAAAGCACGGGCTATAGCCACCATTTGCTGTTCCCCTCCGCTCAAAGTGCCAGCCTTCTGTCTGGTTCGTTCTTTAAGTACCGGAAATCTCTCATATATCATTTTGAGGTCTCTTTTTATTTCCGATTGATCTCTCCGGAGATAGGCTCCCATTTGTAGATTTTCCAGGACTGTCATAAATGGATAGACTCTTCGGCCTTCAGGGCAATGGGCTATACCAAGTTTTACGATTTCTTCTGGAGGGTTGTTTTCAATTCTATGGTCTTGAAACCATATTTTACCCATAGTAGGTGACTTCAGACCTGAAATGGTTCTTAGCAGTGTCGTCTTACCGGCTCCGTTGGCTCCAAGAAGCGCTATAATTGAACCTTTGGGAATTGTAAGGGAAACATCACTGAGGGCTTCAGCCCCATCATAGTGGACGCTCAGACTTTCAATTCGAAGCAGCATCTCTATACCTTCCCAAATAAGCCTCTATAACAAGTTGATTATTAACTACTTCCAGAGGGGGACCTTCTGCAATCTTTTTACCAAAGTTTAATACCGCTATTCGGTGACACACACTCAGTATTGCCCGCATATTGTGTTCCACTAAAACAATAGTTGTTCCTTTATTCTTGTTTATTTTTCTGATTCTCGTCAACATAAGCTCTATTTCTTCGGCAGTCATGCCAGCTACGGGTTCATCTAAGAGCAGAACCCTGGGTTCTGCAGCCAGGGCTATTGCCAAAGCGAGAGCCCGCTGATGACCATAGGAAAGGTTTTTGGCATATTCGTCTTCCAATCCATATAAACCAGCCAACTGGAGGATACCCATTGCCTCTTCTTTGAAAAAATCCGCCTCCCGTCTATATAGAGGTGTACCAAGAATATAACTCCAGAAATGTGCTTTGTATTGGAGGTAAAAGCCGAATATTACATTCTCTAGGACAGTATATTCTTTAAAAAGAGTTGTGTGCTGAAAAGTTCTGATAATTCCCTTTCGAGCTATCTTATTTGGTTTGAGTCCGGTTATATCCTCACCGTTATACTTTATAGTTCCTGATGTAGGTTTATAGATCCCCCCTATGAGGTTAAAAAATGTAGTTTTCCCTGCCCCATTTGGACCAATCAACCCAAAAATTTCTCCTCCCTCGATTGAAAGATCGAGTCCACTAACAGCGATGAGACCGCCGAAATGTTTGGTCAGCCCGTTAAATTCCAGTAAAGCCACGTTACGTTTGAGATCCTTTCATGAATTCGGTAACCCTTGAGGTGAAAATGTAAGAAGCTAACAATCCTCACTGCTGAGAATGAATTGTGGGAATGTGGTCAGATAGGTTCCGAATCAGGCAATTGCACAGCCACCATACGTGCAATGTTATCACCAAGAACCCGGCTGGCATGACCTTTGCCCACCGTGTCCTCCTGAAATGTGATGCTACCTGGTCCAAATTGGCGTATTTCACCGTCGCTAACTTCGATCTCTATTTCGCCCGAAAGAAAAAAGAAAAGCTGCCGCTGTGGTGTTGGGTGCCAATCACCATACCAGCCAGCTGGGCTTTCTAAAAAGCAGTACTGGGAAGCTGGGTTAAAAGAGGAAAGATTTACTGGCGGTGCCGGAGGGGCAAAATTGACCTCTTTGATCTCGACTTCGACATCCTCGAAATGAGACTCGCCGCTTGAATCGGCATAGATGCGTGTATACTTCATACTGAAGTAACCTCCTTTATATTGATAACAGAATAATTCTAAGTGCTTCCCGACTTCTTTTCTAGCTCCTTTAACCCAACCTCTTTCAACTTAAACTTCTGCACCTTACCGGTAGCGGTTCTGGGGAAGTCCTTACCAAATATTACATATCTTGGAATCTTGAAACTCGCTATCTTCCCTTTGCAGAAACCGATTATCTCCTCCTCTGTACACGTCTCCCCCTCTTTCAACTCTATAAACACTAAACCAACCTCATCCTTTATCTTGTCAGGCACACCTATCATATGCGCTTCTCTTACCTTCGGATGACGATGCAAAAACTCCTCAACCTCCAATGTGGATATATTTATACCCCCACTCTTCAACATGTCCTTAATCCGACCTTTGAAGCTGAGGTAGCCATCCTCATCCAGAATACCCAGGTCTCCCGAATGAAGCCATCCTTCACTATCTATAGCATCGGATGTCTCTTTGGGCTTTTTGTAATAACCCTTTGTCACATTGTATCCCCTGATGCATATCTCTCCCTCTTTACCAACAGATAAAACCTTCCCTGTATCAGGGTCTGTAATTTTTATCTCGACTCCGGGAAGTGGTTTGCCCACTTTATGGAGTCGTGTCTCCAGAGGATCAGTACAGGAGGTAATTGATGATACAGCAGCCGTCTCGGTAAGCCCGAAAGCATTGCATATCTCCTTCGGACCAAGCTCTTCTATCACCCTGCTAATAATCTCAGGCGCACCTATGGTTACTCCAGTTCTCAGTGACTTCGTATTATATTTCCTTAAGTCAGGGTTATCGAGTATCGCTAAGCTCATATTGGGCATACCATAGTAAACAGTACATTTTTCTATGTCCATCAACGCTAATGCCTCCCCTGGATCAAAGGACTCTTGTAAAACGATGCAGCCCCCATGGGTTATGGTGGTTAGTGTTGCATTGCAGCAGGCAAAAGAAAAAAACAGGGGGACGGATAACCACAGCCGGTCTTTTTCTGTAAACCCCTGACGGTTACCAATATTAAAACCATTTCTCCCTATGTTTATGTGGCTAAGCTGTACCCCCTTGGGAAAGGCAGTTGTACCTGAGGTGTAGAGAAGATTCGCTATATCGCCTGGTTTTACTGTACACTGAATCTCTCTTAATCTATTATCTGAGATGTCTTTACCCCATTCTGTAATCTTTTGAAAATCAAACATCCCATCATAGCTTTTCTTACTAAAAGATACTACATTGGTTAAAAGAGGGAACTTTTCAGATTGCAGCTTTCCCGGCTCACATCTGCCAAGCTCAGGGCAGAGCTCTGTGAGCATCCCTACAAAATCATTATTCAAAAACCTATCCATCATTATTATTGTGGTTGTATCCGACTGCTTCAGGATATACTCCAGCTCGTAAAGCCTGTACCAGGTGTTTATGGCTACCATCACAGCGCCGATCTTGGAGATTGAAAATTTTGTATAAAGCCACTCCGGCTGGTTGCTCATCCACAGGACTACCTTGTCTCCCCTTTTAACACCCAGATTTATAAGACCTTTTGCAAGAACATTAACCTTTTCCTGAAACTGTCTGTAGGTTATCCTCTGATCCCTGAATACTATTGCCTCCCTATCAGGAAACTTCATGGTTGTGTCATCAAGAATATCACCCAACGATCTGTCAACCCATGTACTCATTCTCAATACCTCCTGGTATCCCAAGGATTTCTACAAGTCAATCTCCTTAAGATCAGAACTTATAATCAGCTTTGGCTCTGTCAAAGTCTGCACATCCTCTGACGTCCATCCCGGAGCAACCTCCCTCAGTAAAAGACCTTTTTCCGTCACATATATGACCGCAATATCGGTAACGATTATATCGACGCACCCCTTTGCTGTCAAATCGAAAGAACATTCTTTAACTATTTTAAATTCTCCTTTAGGGGTGCAATGCATCATACAAACCATAACGTTCTTGGCACCCACTGCCAGATCCATCGCGCCGCCGATGCTGCTCAACACCCCTGGGGACCTCCAGTTTGCCAGATCTCCTTTCTCTGATACCTGAAGACCGCCAAGAATGGTCCAATCAACCTTTCCTGATCGAATCATGTCAAACCCCTCTTCCATGTTGAAGATGCATAAGCCCGGGAGGGGTATCACAGCCATGCCGCTCCCATCTATGTACTTGTACTTTGCCTCCTCTGCTTCTTCTTTCGTAGCCATTCGCCCATAATTCAGAAGCCCTGTCTCAGCCTGGAGTATCAGGGTCTTATCAGGAAATGGCAACATGTTCGACAAAAGCGTAGGCATACCAAAACCAAGATTCACATACTGACCATCCTTTAACTCCTTGCTCGCCCTCGCTATTATCCCCTTCTCATCAAGCCTCTTCTTAGATAATAATCCTTTTCTCGTATCGTTATCCCCCATGTCTACCCCTCCTTCGGAACCTCCAATATACGATGGACGTATATGCCTGGCGTAATGATGTGTTCAGGGTTTAACTCTCCAACCTCAACGATCTCATCAACCTCCGCTATCGTTATCTTCCCCGCCCTTGCCACCATGACTGCCGTGGCCCTCTGACATCCATCATATATTAGATTCCCGAGCCTGTCCGCCTTGTAAGCCCGCACCAAGCTGAAATCGATTTTAAAAGGCTCCTCCAGGATATACTCTTCACCATCAAATAACCTCTTCTCCTTACCTTCCTCGACTACCGTTCCCACTCCGGTGCGAACGTAAACTCCTCCCACCCCGGCACCTGCAGCCCAGAGCTTTACCTGTAGCGTACCGTGAGGTAGGTTCACAACCTCAAGCCTACCTGCCTTCCATTCTCTCTTCGGGGGAGTCTCCACAGTCGGTAGGAAAGGAAATCCGGCTATGAGCTTTCGCACCATCTCCCTCTCGATCCATATTCCGTGGTCGACATGCAATGGCCACCCAAAAACTATCTGTCCCTCGGCAACCCCAACAGCATGGGCAATTACTGTAAGATCCTTA
This sequence comes from Thermodesulfobacteriota bacterium, assembly GCA_040757775.1. Lineage (NCBI taxonomy): Bacteria > Pseudomonadati > Thermodesulfobacteriota > Thermodesulfobacteriota bacterium. Next base: position 212,505 of record JBFLWQ010000002.1, on the reverse strand, counting down.
GGACCATTTCTGGCTACAGCCCGTATAAGATTCTGTGGAGCATGTAACGGACCCCCAAAACAACTGAGGGCAACCACTGCCCCATCTGATATGTCGGCTACAGCCTCATCAAAATTCTTCAACACCTTGTCAATCGGCATAAAACACCCCTCCCTCATCCATATAGTCAAATTAAAAGAGGGCAGACGGATTAAGATCCAGTCTGCTCTCTTTCACCCTTTACTCATTCTTCTACCTTATTTCTCAGCCCACTTTTTGACAACATCATAAGTCAGGTCTTTAAATTCCTTGCTCGTCTTCAAGGGTTTACCTAACCACTCTCTGTAAAAGGTGTCCAAATCAGGCAAAAAATCAAAGACCAGCGGATAACCGAAAGGTACCGTCTCCACTTCCAGTTGCGTTCCGCAGCCCGGGCAACAGAACTCCCTCACCTCGCACATTTTGGGGTCTGGTTGGCTTGGATACGGGTACAGCTCATCTAACTCTTTCTTCGTTTCTCGTACATGAATCAATGCATTGAGCTTCCAGTTTTCTCTGTAATCGCCATACTCGTGGCCGCACCGGCATTTTACAAGCCTGTCATTGCCCTTTTCCACAATAAATAAATCATCACTCAATCTGAGCAGGATTTTGTCTTTCCACGATACCTGTTCCTGAAGGACTTCCACGTATTTGTCAAAACGATCTTCATCTTTGTGGTCTGAAACAATGCCCTTAGTCTGGTCCCATGGAAGGTTACCATCAATTAAGAGTTTTATAGTCTCTTTCGGATATGTAGTCATGAACACTCCTCCTTCCTTTTAGTTATCTAGAAAGTAAAATTCTCCGGTAAACCCCAGAATGCCCTGAATTCACCTGGCCATCTCTTCCCTTTTTCCAGAGAACCGTTGTACATAGTTTTGATGAGGTCTGGCATATTCTTTTGTAGGATGTCCTTTCTGCGGTTCTTATACCATTCTTTTACAGGAATACCCTTCTTCAACCTTGCCCGTATCTTCTCCTTCCTCAGTTGCTCCGTCTTTTTGTCGTCAATTATCCACTCATCTCTGGTCCGATCATAGTTGGCTTCGGCGCAGTGAATCTTGCGACACGCATCGATAGTTATTAACCTATTGTCCAGATCCCTTTTGATCAACTTGACGTCCCTCTTTATAGGATCGCCGAATCCTCCTCCCTGACTCCCATAGCTTAGCTGAATCCAGTCACCGTGTTTGCTGACATCCTTCATCGTGACGCCCCTAGAAGTCTCGAGAGCGAATTTACCTTTTATGTTCTCTTCGATATCGCCTTTGCCCGGATAACCCATTCCGTGAGCCAAAGGTTTCATCTCCTTGATTAGCTCGTCGGTATTTGCATTGGTGACCAGCTTGTAAAACGGACCCACTGCGGGATAGCCTCCGTGTGTGCCGGTGTTCGGGTAAATCTTGTCTGCCATTACCACAGGGGTGCAATCAAAGACAAGGAGAGGGGTTTTGTATATCATCCAGTTTCCGACAATCGCAAATCCGGAACGGTATTTTCCCCATCCGCATCCATCAGGCAGCAAGTTCCTCCCTGTCCAGATGAGTGGGAGTATCAGTTCCCAGATTTCACAATTGCCCATGTCAGTTACCGGCTGCCATATGGCGTAAGAACTGAATCCATCCCTGATGGCAAAAGCGCCGCTTCCATGTGTTCCTGCCACATCGGTCATGAGAAACCCAAAATCATTGCCCATGTGATCTTTTCCTGCCATCGAGTAAAGGGCAGTCCCAGGAGACCCCACCATGCACTCTTCAACGAAACCTCTGGAAAAGAAAGCCCTCGACTGCAATCCGATCCAAACACTTCCGCCATTTATAGGGAAACTGAATAGGTTTTGAGTGGCGATATTGGGTGAACTCGGGTTGACATACGTATCGTATGGTAAGTTCATGTCTGCACACAGAATCGTTCCGTGATTGGCACTGCCTGTGTATGCAATCGTCTGAGTGAGAGCCAAACACATGGCCCCTGTCATTGAAGACGGCGTAGTATTGCTTGGATGCCAGCCCCACGGGCCTGCACCATCCAAATCAAGAAAGTATTTACCGTCAGGCTTAATGAAAAAATCCATGGGTACCAGTGTTACCTGGTCAATGGCGTGATGAGGAGGAACAAATGTCCTAGTCATGTAGTTCTCGAATGCAACAGGAGAATGAAGCTTACCTGGCACAGTCCTTGTTCGTACTCTATTGAGCTGTGCTCTCCTCTCCATCTCGATAATTTCCCTTGCCCCTTCCAGGAAGTACTCTACACCAAACTCCTGGGCCACCTCTTTAATCTCCTCTCTGACTTTTACATTGGCGCCCAGGGCACCTTTCCGATCAAGTATGAAAAGATCGGGAAGACGCGTACTGAAGCGAATACGCCGTATCACCGATGGGAGAAACTCATCATTGACGCCGGTCTTCTCCGCAGAGAATCTGAGTCCGTCTACGAACCTCTCCGTAGCCGCCGAGGGCATGCACCCCGGTGAGATCGCGCCCAACTCAGCCTCCATGATTACTGTTGCTGCCCATGCGATCAGCTTACCCTGCCAGAAAATCGGACAGATATCATACACATCTGGTGGATGCATCCCGGCTATGGCGTTATCATTACTCGTAAATATGTCTCCCTCATTAATACCTTCCACTTCCTCATAATTCTGACTGATCATATATTTTATTACCTGTCCCATGAGGGGAATGTGGATAATGATGCCAGTAGACTGAAGCACACAGTCCCCCTCCGCCGTATAAAGTGCTGTTGCCAGCTCAGCTACCTCCCTGACGAGAGGCGACCCTGAGATCATGCGTGTTGCCTCCCTCCCGGCTACAGTAGCTGCCAGCAAGCGGGAAAAAAGCAACTCTAGTTTAAGCGGGTCATCTTCATGTAACTTCAATTTCTCCAAACCATAATAGCACCCCGTCTCCTCATAGAGCCTCTCGCTTTCCCCGAGCAGGTCTTTTAATTTCCTTCCTTTCCAGCATATTCCCTCTTGTTTTTTTGCTATTGTCTCCATTTTAAACCTCCTTCTTATAATCCAATCTAAACTCTGGTCCGGCTGTCCTATCCCCTCTGTTTTTCAAGCCTTTCTTAGCCAGTACCGTCGGTATTCATCTATTACTACCTTTTTCCCTTCGGGCACGGGCAGCGTTGTTGCAGGGGCCTCGATTATCGCTAAGCCCTTAACCTCGTTACCGGGTAGTAGTCTGTCCATTTCATATAATGCAGCTTTTTCCCACTTACCACTCACGTAAACTTCCCGCTCTCCCTTATATGCATCGAGTGATGGTTTCTTGTCTTCCAGTTTGAACTTCCTCAGTTCCGGTTTGGGTTTTGGACTTGAACAGATCAGCCCCAGTTCTAAAACCTGGTACCCTGCTTCGGGGTGTCGTGCCCCATGGACGTATACCCTGGAATACATCTCTTCAAAGGCATTTATCAGCTTATCCATGTCTTGCGCTGATTCAATCCTTTTTACAGGGGACTTGACCTCCAGATCCTCCATCTGTCCAAAATATCGAACATAGGCGATCTGAGAAAACGTAACCTGCTCCTCTTTGAAACCTTCTTCCTTCATCTCTCTTATCGCTTTCTCCTCAAGTTCCTGCCATCCAGAATTAATTATCGAACCCATGAACATTTTGGTCTGTTCATCTGCACCGGGAGGGATCTGAACAAGGGTAGACTTTTGATACCTGTGAACGTAATCAACCACAGTGCAGCCAAACGCTGAGAATGCGGCAGCCCAGGGCACGGTAAAAACCCCTTTAAACGGCATATCCCCTGCGTAGCCCCCAAGGAATAAAGGCCCTGCACCACCATAACCGATGAGATAGTAATCTGCCGGTGAATAACCTCTTACCGAAAGAACGGTGTTGATATGTCTATTCATACGATCATTAATTAGAGTGAGAACCCCCTCCGAAAAATCATATGGGTCAACCCCCAAAACATCTGAACATTTTTCCTTTACGGCCTTCAATGCAAGATCCTTCTTTAACTTCAGCTTCCCCCCAAGGTAGTAATCCGGGTTCAATAATCCCAGAATAACAACACAATCCATGACAGTAGGAGTGTAGTTTCCCATGTCGTAACAAACAGGCCCTGGATCTGAACCTGCACTACCCGGACCGATCTCCACTCTTTTCGACTCCGGATCAATCGTAACGTACATGCCGCATCCAGCCCCGATTGAGTCCATCACCATCGTGGGGATATTTAAAACGGTTCTACCTAGTTCTACCTCACGCAAGAGGATTGTTTCTCCACCCATGATCAGGCCCACATCGAAACTGGTGCCTCCCATATCGCTGCAAACCAGATTGGGCATATCCATTACTTGTGAGACGTATTTACCTCCCAGAAGCCCTCCGATAGGTCCTGAAAAACAGGCCTTGTACAACGCTGGATAGGTTATGTTGGCGATGCCACCATCAGCCAGCACTATCTGCAAGGGGTTTTTATAATTGTTTTCGTAAAGTTTCCTTTCTATTTCAAGGAGGTGCTCCCTTCCCGGTTCCGCCCCGTATGCTTGGAGGATAACAGCATTTAACCGGGATACTTCCCTGGCTATTGGTGCCAATTCACCACTAAGGTAAAGAGGTACTTCCTTATTCTTTTCTTTCATAACCTCCCTCACAATCTCTGCCGCCCTTTTCTCATTGGAGGGATTGAGGTAAGAACATAAAAACCAGATAACGATTGCTTCGACGCCTTTATCGAGAAGTTCGGCTCCCGCTTTGCGCACCTCGCTCTCATAGAGAGGGATAGGGATTTCTCCGAAGATAGATGTTCTTTCAGTTACGCCTCTGATGAGTTTCTTTGGAACGAATGGCTCGTTGTGATGATGAGCCTGCTTGTGTACCTTATCCTGGTAACTATAACCCGCATGTATCCCGCATCCTCTCTCGTGAATCAAGGTATCTTCAAAACCCTTCGTACAAATGATGCCTGTAACCTTTCCTGTCCTGGTTATAAGGGTATTGAGCATTGCTGTGCCGGAATATACAATCGCTAATACCTTGTCTAGGGTTTCTTTAGAAATCTTGTTCCAATCCAGGTTCCAGTCCTCAAAAGCGTCTGCCAGCGAGCCCCAGAAACCTATTGATTCGTTGTGCGGAGTGGTGGCTGCTTTCCCCACGGCAAAGTCACCCACTTTGTCAATCACGAACATATCGGTCATTGTGCCGCCAGCATCTGATCCTATTACTGTGACTTCTCTTTCCATTTTGCCCTCCTTTTAATAGCTTTGAAATACAACCAATCAGATATTTCCTTTGTCCATTAAAAATTCCTGAAGAACAAAATCCACCTCCTTTCAAGACTTAAAGTGACTTTTTCCCCATAAACGATACCGGGCTATTCACTTTAAATTGCTGGTACATTGTTTCAATTGAATTGGGTTGGGTAACAGTAACTCGATAATCTTAAAGCATTCGTAAATGGAATATAACACGATGAGGATTGGAACGTAGTATGAGGTTGAGGAAAAGAGACTTAACGGGAAACATTATAGTAAGCCACCCATTAATCTTTGAAACCTTTAAACAGTTCGGTTTATTTTGAGAGATCACCCCCCCCTTTTTTTATTTTATCCCTTTTGATGCAAAGGAAAATATTAATTTTTCTAAACTAACAAAGACTTTTGTTTAACATTACTAAACCAACTGGGCAAAAAAAATTATTAGGTTCTTTTTTTGAGTAACATCACTGAAACCACTTTGAATGGTTTGCTCCCGATTCTTTCACACCAGTGGGTAACACCAGAATCAAAATACATGCTATCTCCTTCTTCCAAAACAACATAAGTTTTATTACCATGATAGAACTTTGCTTTTCCTTCTAGAACATAAGCAAACTCTTCACCCTCATGCTGTAACTCACCCGTTTTATCATATACTGTAATCAGGGTAGGTTCCATCTGTTTCCCGAAAGACCGATATGCTAATGATTCATATAAATACCCAAGAGATTCACCTCTAGACCCTATTTCTTTTCTCTCATTTTTTTTGATCAGTTCAAATTTCACATCTTCGTCTTTTTTTTCTTCTCCGGTAAGGAGAAAAATGGGGTCTATATTTAATGCTGCAGCGATTCTTACAAGAGTAGATATAGGTGGGGCCTTTTCTGAGTTCTCCATTTGAGAAATATAACCTTTAGTGAACTTCGTTAGTGACGCCAACTTCTCTATAGTTATATTCTGTGATACCCGGACTTTTTTGATTCTGGCACAAATTTCTTTCTCGTCAAAATCGTTCATAGAGGTTCCATGTATACTAATGCTAAACTATTGTCAAGAAAAAAATGCAGAGAAAAATGCAGAAATGTTGGAAAAGGGGTGTACATAGTATTCCCCTGGTTTCTCTTTTATGTCAGAAAATCTTCCAGAATAAGTAACCCAGACTCTATTTGATTTTTGGAGCGCTTCTCCAGCCACTAATAGGAATAACTTTTCCTGTTGCTGGATCACCTCTGTAGATTTTGTTGGCTTTAATTCCTGCATGGTTTTTCGGGGTGTAGGTAATTGGAGCACCTATCCCTTTCGTATCAAAATCTTTCAGGGTTTCTAATCCTTCTACGAGTTTCTCATTATCCAGGTCTTTGCCCGCCCTCTTCATCCCTTCATAAAGGAGTGTTGCCAGCATCCAGCCGACAGTATAGTTTTTAGATCTCCAGGGTTTTTCTGTCCCGGGATAATACTTAAGCGTTGTCTTTCTCAGTTCAGCCATTCCCGGTGTATCATCGTACCAGGAACTGTAGAAATGGGCTCCAAATGCCCTATCCGCTAACTCTTTAGCACCTTTGACAACATCCTCGTTGATTCCTGTATATGTTGCACATACTTTGGTATCAAGCCCGAGTTTTTTTGAATCTCTAATGAACTTAATTATTGTGTCAACACCGGTAAGCGGTATTACATAATCCGGTTTTTCCTTTTTTATCAGCAATATCTCGGAAGTGAGGTCCATAGCACCCAATGTAGTCATAATAATCGGAATATCCAGGCCAAAAAATTCAGACCACTTCTTAACGGCTTTCAAGAACTGTACCTTAGCACCAATATCAAGAACAAGACATGCTATCTTGGGTTTCGTAGGCTTTGATTCCTCAACTATCCACTCAAAGATGATTCCTACCTGGTTATCGTAAGAATCTGTAGCTACGAAAGTGTACCTTTTGTCAACGAGTTGTTCATCCGCAGCAACAGGGATTGTGGGGAGCTTTTGTTCCATTATGTGCCTCAGCAAAACACTTGTTTCTCCAGTAGACCCTGGCCCTAAAAGCGCCATTATCTTATCCCTGAATAACAGTTTTTTGAATGATGCCACAGCCAGAGGGATGCTGTAGCGGTCATCTTCGAGAATTAACTTGATTTTCCTTCCATTAATTCCCCCTTGATCATTCACATGTCTCGTATATGTCCTGATTCCATCCGAGACAGGAACAAATATACCTGCCAGTGGCCCTGTAATGTCAAAAATAGCACCTACTTGTATTGTATTGTCAGTTATCCCTCTTGTCGATTCTGCAGGACTTGAAGATGCCATAAGAGTTATTAAAAAAAATACAATAATTCCCAGCACAAAAAACCTTTCCTTTCTTTTCATAACCATACCTCCTTGTCTACGATTTTTTACTCGTCCTTACAATCCATCCAGCTTATTTTCAAGCTGATCTTCTAACCAAAAAGCACATTCTATCCTACAAATCTGGCTGCTTCTTCAAATCCCTTTTTAAACGCACCAAGGTTCAATGAAAGAACTTTCTCTTTTCTGCCAAATTTCTTTTCTAACTCCTCTTCAACAAAATGTACGGAGATGCTTTTTGTTATCCCGATGTAAACCCCAAGAAGGATCATATTCGATGTCCTCCTGTCCCCCATAGCCACTGCCATATTGAGGGCAGGAACCGTTACCATCCTGATATCCTTTCTTTCTAAGGTATCATTTAACCCGGTACTCTCCACGATAAAATATCCACCGGCATTTACCCTTTTCTCAAAGAGTTTGAGTTGGGGAGGGTCTACAAGGATGATTACGTCTGCCCTGGATAGCACTGGAGAATCTATATCATCATCTGAGAATACAACAGTACATTCACTGGGACCACCTCTGACCCTACTGGAATAAGAAGGAAGCCAGAGGGAGTTTCTATACTGAGACATTGCTGCAGCCGCCAAAATCATTCCACCCATAAGAATGCCCTGCCCCCCCAGACCTGCAATTATCAAATCAGCCCGTTTATTTGTTTCTTGCCCCATAATTTATTTCCCCCCAAAATATTTTTTTAAGTAATCAATCTCAGTCAAGCCTGTCAACATTCTTAAATTCTCCGAGAGGGAGTGCGGGTATCATCTTTTCTTCTATCCATCTTATACTTTCCTGAGGAGTCATACGCCATCCCGTAGGACATGCTGATAGAAACTCTACAAAACTGAAACCAATATTATCAAGCTGTTTCTCAAAAGCAGTTTTTACATATTTCCTGGTCTTCAAATAATTAGCAGGGGTATTAGCGGCACCCCTCGCAGAGTAAGCAACACCCTGAACCGTAGCGATCATCTCCGGCATACGGGCAGGATAACCCATATTCGGTCCACGTCCTTCAGGGGTGGTAGTCGTAATCTGCCCCATTAAGGTTGTAGGCGCCAATTGGCCCCCTGTCATTGCGAAATGGCCATTGTTTACCATGATTACAGTAAATTTATCAGCCCTTTGCGCAGCATTGACGAACGCACCAGCTCCAATCGCCGCAACATCTCCGTCTCCTCCGAAGCAAACAACGAGAGAATCCGGCAGGAGCGCCTTTACTCCGCAAGCTGCATCTATACCCTGTCCGTGATTGGCATGCACACAATCTGTGGAAGTGGTCAGAATAACAGCGAATCCGCAGGCAGAGCTATTGACCAATATCGTGTTCCCCTCTATCCCAAGTTCATCTATCACGTCATACACTATGCGTGTTATTATAGGATATTGACACCCAGGGCACTCCAACCTCTCTGCCGGATGGCGTACCCACAGCTTAGGTAATCCTGAAACTAACTTTTTTTTCAATTGCCAGACCTCCTATAGAGAATTTATCTGTTCATAAGCCTGTATATCTCATTAATGACCGTATCGGGAAGGATCATCCCCCCATCTCCGGGGTCATGGCGGGCCAATGCCCCGAGAAGATGGACGTCTGCCTTTCCCTGAGCACCGATCCTGACATCCTCAACTAATTGTCCCAGGCTGTCCTCAACCACAAGAAATCGGCACCCTTTAGAAGCCATTTCTCTTACAATTTGATAGGGGAAAGGCCACACTGCCAAGGGCCTTATCATACCAACCCTGAAGCCATCTTTTCTGGCTGCTTTGAGAGCCTCCTTTGATACCCTTGCTGTATACCCATATGCCACAATAATCAGATCTGCATCATCTATCAAATAAGTCTCATACCTGACTTCAGATTCTTTCATTCTCTCGTACTTTTCATTAAGGACTTTTAAGAGATCTGAGAAACCGGTATACGGTGGGTGCGGTGGACTCGGTATGAGACCTTGCATAACGTTTACCACCCTCCGTATGCCATCCGGTTGATTCGCCCGTCCCCGAACTGCCCAATCCTTTTCAGGAACGGGGCCAAAATCAAGAACTTTCAATTCCAGGGGCTCTGCCATCTGTCCTAAAAGACCATCGGTCATCACGATTACCGGATTACGGTACTTATCTGCCAGATAAAACGCAAGCTGAACAAAATCATGGGTCTCCTGAACAGAAGCAGGAGTCAGAACAATGTTCTTATACCCTCCATTGCCTCCTCCCCACGTAGCTGAAAGATAGTCCATCTGGCCATGCCTTGTAGTGCCTGCTCCAGGCCCCCCCCTTTGAACCAGGGATATAATACAGGGCATTTCGCCGTTTGAGAGATGAGACATGCCCTCTTGCATCAGACCCCATCCGGGCCCCGATGTAGAAGTCATAGCTCGATGCCCCGTTGCAACAGCACCAAAAAGGATATTTATGGAGCCAACCTCGGACTGGGATTGGATAAAGACCTTACCCCTCTTTGGAAACTCTCCGGCAAACCACTCTGTAGTTTCATTCTGAGGGGTTATGGGATACCCTATATAGGCATCACATCCTGCGTTCAGCGCGCCCCAACCAATCGCCTCATTACCAATCACAAACAAGCGTTCTCCCATTGTTTCCTCCTGTACGTAGTTGGATTGCTGATATGATTTGTTTCGTAATCTTCAATTTACCATCATTCCCAATAACCAACTTTTTACCACCACCTATTTACTCTACCCTGAAAAATGAAAAATTTCTTTTGGAGCGAACATGAGCAGGATTTTTTGGGGGTACCCATCTTGACGAAGCGGAAGATAAGCATTTTCAGGTGTTTGAGCCCGAAGGGCGAGTTTCTGAAAATGCCTGGAGCAAGTAATAGATGGGTCAAAAAACCTGCTCCAGAAAGCGGAAAAGGAAATTTTTCAGGATCGCCTATTTAATTACTGAACATATTTATAAACCTCTATTGCATGGTGAGGGCACATAAAGCTGCATATACCACAACCATTACAGTCTTCAGGATTGACAAAACAGAAAAGCCGGTAACCCTGCGGTGTAAAGTTATCCTCGGGTAGGATTATACATTTCTTGGGGCAAAAATCTCTACAGTATCCGCATCCCCGACAGTACGTCTCGTCTACCACTATTTCACCCTTTGCCATCAGTTCAATCACCTCCAAACTTTCCCAACTGTCCTCTATCTATAGTTAACCTTCTACCAGCAAAAATTTCCTTTGTACCGCTACATTCAACCTTGAAGTGCTTTTACATATTCAACGACGGTCTCGGTTGGTATCCCAGGACCAAAAACCTCCCGAATACCCATTTCTTTTAACTTTGGTACGTCGTGTCTGGGGATGACTCCACCAACAATAACAGGCATATCATCTATATTTCTTTTCTTCATTTCGTCTATTATATTGCGGCATATAGACAGATGAGCACCAGAAAGTATGCTTAAACCAATCAGGTTAACGTCCTCTTCTATGGCGCAGGAAATAATTTGAGGAATAGTTAAATTTATCTGTGCCATGTATATAACTTCCATTCCAGCTTCTATCAGCGTCCTCGAAATTATTTTTGCTCCCCTCTCGTGGGTGTCTAAGCCGGGTTTTGCGATCAGAATTCTAAGTTTTTCTTCCATCTTGGACTGGTCTCCTCTTAAATATTATTATTTATATAACTCCACTTTTCGGCTGATAGAGACCGAACACATTAACTATAGAATCTGTTATCTCTCCTACAGTCGCATTTGCACGAATAGCCTCTATCATTAAAGGTATTAGATTTCCCTTTCCTCCTGCTCCTTCCTTCACTTTCTCAAGGGTCTCGTGTACCTTTTTTTCATCTCTGTTTCTCTTCAATTTTTTAAGATTTTCTACTTGAATCTTTTCAAGCTCTGGATCCACTGTCAACAATTCAATTGGAATATCTTCTTCAACCTTATAACTATTTAAACCAACAACTACCCTTTCCCCTGATTCAACTTCCTTATTGTAATCATAGGCTGCCTTTGAAACTTCCCGCAGAAAATAGCCGCTTTCAATCCCCTTTATAACACCATTTAGCATACTTCCGTCTCCCATTTCCTCTATGAGCTTTAACAGTTGCCTGACTTCCTCTTCGGTTTTGTTTGTAAGTGTTTCTACGTAATAGGAACCGCCCAGGGGATCGATGGTCTCTGTTATTCCAGTTTCATAGGCAACAATCTGTGATGTTCTCAAAGCAAGCCTCACAGATTCTTCACTTGGGATGGAAAGGGATTCGTCAAATGGATTTACATTTATTGACTGGGCACCTCCTAACGCTGCTGCCAGTGTCTGGATGGTGGACCTGATAAGATTATTCAGGGGCTGTTGAGCAGTTACAGTGAAAGCGGATCCCTGAGCGTGAAACCTTATCATCTGGGATGCAGGGTTTCGGGCATTGTATTTCTCCTTCATGATCCTTGCCCATAGTCTCCTTGCAGCCCTGTATTTGGCAACTTCCTCGAAAAGATTCATTCCAGCGGTAAAATAAAATGCCAGTTTGGGGCCAAAGCTGTCTACATCCAATCCTCTCTCCAGTGCCGCTTCTACGTATGCCATGGCATTGGCCAGGCAATAACTCAGCTCCTGAATCATGGTAGCTCCAGATTCCCTTATCACATGAGCGGTAATATTTATTGGAGTCCACCTGGGCATATATCTGCTGCAATATTCAAAGGTATCCACCGCAATCCTTATTGCATCTCGTGGCGGAATTTTAGCGCATTTTGGCAAAGCGGTATAGAATGCCAGGAAATGATTTTGAATAGACCCGGCTAAGGAATCTATGGCTAAACCTTTTTCCATCGCCATAGCTATATACGCTGCAAAGATGGCTGGAGAAGAGGGATAACTGGATAGCAATGCCACATGGACCCTGTCAATGGGAATACCGTCAAAGAGAATACGCATATCTTCGACAGAGTCAACAGGGACTCCACATCTACCCACTTCACCCTCTGCCATGGGGTTATCTGAATCCAATCCCATAACTGTGGGAAAATCAAATACTGCAGTAACCCCGGTTTCACCGTTTTCCAGCAAATATTTAAACCTCTGATTAGTCTCTCTTGCCGTTCCGTAACCTGCAATCTGCCGCATTATCCATAACTTGTCAAGATACATCCCTGGGTAGACCCCTCTGGTGTACGGAAACTCTCCAGGAAATCCAATATCTTCCAGGTACTTGTTTTCCACATCTAGGGGGGTATATAAAGGCAATTTGTCCCCTTTCAGAGGAGGTGACTCTACCCCCAAACCTGATAATTGTTTCATAAATTTCTCAGAAAACCACTTGTCCTTTTCCCTTCTGATCTTCTCAATGTCATCACGCATATTCTACCTTCCTCCCTTTACTTCATCTTCTATCCATCTTACCACCGTATTTGTATGAACACCGCTTCTGAAAACCTCTTTTATGCCAAGCCGTTTTAAGAGGGGGATATCACTTTTTGGTATAATACCGCCCAGAATAATCGGGAGATTTAAGTTCTGTTTTTTCATCTTATCCACCATGCCCGAACACATCTCCATATGTGTTCCTGACAGAATACTTAAGCCGATTATGTCCACATCTTCCTCAATAGCAGCGGAAATAATGTTGTCTACTGTGTGCTTTGGCTTTAGATATATGACTTCCATGCCAGCGTCCTTGCATGCCCTGGCAATCATCTTTGCTCCTCTATCATGTGTGTCCAGACCCGGTTTAGCGATGAGTATCCGAATCCTACCCTTTGATTTCATATTTGACTTACCTCCGTTTACTAAACTAAATTATCTGAACCCTGTCGAAAAACCCAAATACCTCCTTCAGAGTCTGAACGATCTCTCCCAGCGATGCATGGGACTTAACGGTTTCTATCATCGTTGGCATCATGTTTTCATCGCTCTTTGCCACCTCTCGAAGCTTATCTAACTGCTTTTTGACCCTGGTATTATCACGTTCCTTCTTCATTTCAATCAACCTGGTAATCTGGATATTCTCCAGTTCAGGGTCTACCTTCATAAGGGTTACATTAGGTTCCTCCTCGTCTGGTATCCTGAATTTATTTTGACCTATAACGACCTTCTCACCCGCCTCAATAGCCTTGAGCTTGGCTTGATCGGTTTCCATTACCTCTCTTGCCAGGAACCCGCTCTTAATCCCTATGATAACACCATTTAAGATACTGCCCCCTCCCATATCTTCTATCTTATTTATTAAATCAGTCGCTTCCTTTTCAATCTTGTTAGTCAGGTCTTCAACCAGATAGGACCCTCCCAGTGGATCAATCGTATCACAGATACCGCTTTCATGTGCAATAATCTGCTGTGTCCTCAAAGAGATTCGGAGGGATTCTTCAGTGGGTAAGGCTAACGCTTCATCAAAGGAGTTTACATGCAGTGATTGAACCCCTCCCAGAGCTGCCGTAATGGCATGCAGGGTACACCGTATGATATTGTTTTGTGCTTCTTGTGCCGGAAGAGAAGCTGCCGAGGTTTGAATGTGATATCTCAACATCATGGACCGTTCATCCTTAGCCCCCATTCTTTCTTTCATGAATCGTGCCCACATTCTCCTGGCTGCCCTGAATTTGGCAATTTCCTCGAAGAAGTTGTTTCCTGAGGTGAAATAGAAAGCTATTCTTGGCGCAAAGCTGTCTATAGCCAGCCCTCTTTTTAAGGCAGATTCAAGATACGTTAAGCCAAATGCCATACTTATTCCAAGTTCCTGAACGGTATTTGCACCCTGTTCGGTTATCTGGTAACCCCCGACATTTACGGTGTTCCACTTGGGAACGTACTTACTGCAGTATTCGAAGATGTCTGTGGCTATCCTGAGGGCATGTTCTGGTGGGAAGATGTTGAGTTCCCCACAGTAAATAGAGTTTGCAAGGCAGCTATTTTGAATCGTCCCGCGGAGCTTCTCCAGGGGTATGCCTTTGTTCTCTGCCAGAGCGAAGTACATAGCCAGTATTACCATGGTGCCGGTAACGCTCTCGATTAATGCAGGGTTGATTTGATCAAGGGGGAGCCCTTCAAAGAGCCTTTCCATGTCATCGATTGTATCAAGGGGTACACCTAACCTTCCCACTTCCCCTTTTGCCATAGGGTGATCCGAGTCATAACCGTCTCTCGTAGGTGTATCGGGAACAACCGCCAGCCCGGTCTGTCCCTGGCTTACCTGGTACTTGAAGCGCTTGTTAGTTTCTTCCGGTGTTCCGTAGCCTGTCACCTGTCTCATGGTCCAGAGACGCCCCAGATACATGGATGGATGAACACCGCGTGTAAAAGGATATTGTCCAGGGAAACCAATATCCTTAAGGTAATCTATAGATAGATCAAGAGGTGTGTAAAAATCTTTCCTTCCAACACCAGCCGAGAGCGCACTTCGGGAAGCCAACCTTGCTTCCTCATCAGGTGCCTTCCTTTTGCTGAATTTCTCCTGAAACCACCTGTCTCGCTCCACAAGTATTTTTTCTGTTTCCTCTTTATTCTGCATTTACATAATCCTCCCCTCTGAGTCTGGACGACAATAATATTTTTGGATACCCTGCAGCTTGCCGCATGATTTCAATAGTTATCCCTGCCTGCCCCGTATCAAGTACGGGGCAGGCACAGGAATCCAGAAGACTAAAAGACTGGTAGAATGTCCCTTTAAACAGCACAATTAAGTGCGCTGTTGTTATGGTGCTGTTGTTATGAATTGCTGTAAGTTAAGAAATTTATTTAAGCTCCAGAGGTTTTCTCCAATCTGTAAGGGGTTCCATAATCTTCTTTTCTACATTAGCCTTATAGAGCTTCCAGTATTCACTTCCGTAGTGTTTATTCTTTCCATACGTAAGAAGACCAGTGAGTCCGCCGCTATCAAAATCCTTAAGGGTTTCTATGTTATCTATGAGGGCTTCTCCATCGAGATTTTTCCCCGCTCTCTTCATCCCTTCTGCAAAGATAATTGCACACAACCATCCCTGCGTATTAAAACGGCTCCTAAACAACCTGTCTTCACCAGTCTTGTATTTTTCTGTAATCTTTCTCATGAATTTAACGCCCGGAGCATCCTCGTACCATGAACTAAAGGTGTTTACACCGTAAAAGTTCTTTGCAGCCTCACCCGCTACCTCGACTAAATTCTCAGTGCACGTGCCAAAGCTCCCGTATACCGGGGTTGAAATACCAAATTTTCGAAGCTCTCGGAGGAGAACATTTGCGTTTTGTACTATGGAACCCCCTATTACTATATAATCGACCTTTGCTTTTTTAATATTGAGTACCTGGGCGGTAGCCTCCATTGCCCCAAAGTTTAGAACCTCTTTGTCTGCCAGCTTGATGCCGTATTTCTCTGTCCTTTCCTCAAATGGTTTTAAGTCCTGATACCCAGCCTGATGATCGGGATACACAAATGCGATCCTGGGTTTCTTTATAGGCAGGTCATTCATGAGATAATCCAAAATTATCCCCATTTGTTCTCTATAAGTACTTCCGGCAATGAACATATACCTCTTATGAGGGTTAACAATGCTTTCTGCCAGGCTTATTGCAATTGTCGGCATCTTCTCTTTTTCGATTGATTTAAACAGGGCGGTTACAGGGGCAGTTCCCCCTGCACCCATCATCGCCATTATCTCATCCTTGTATACGAATTTCTTGAACGCTGCAATTGCAGCTGGTATAGCATACCTGTCGTCTTCTACAAGAACATTTACTTTTCTCCCGTTTATCCCTCCACTATCATTAAGGTATCTGAAATAGTTTTTTGCACCAGTTGTGTATGGAATCCCGGTGTCAGCTAGAGAACCTGTTTGACTCATCATAATCCCTATCTTAATGGTATCTTTGGTTACACCTCTTGTTTCCGCTGAATAGCCGTCAGAAACAAAAAGGAAAGTGAAAAATATCAAAACAAATACACTTAATACACATTCCTTTTTCATAGTCTTATCCTTCCTTAAAATTTTTTGTTTATAAGAACATATTTTGTTACCGGCAAAATTACTTCCCATAGTTACTAATATCACACCCCCCTTCGCTTTTGATTTTTTTTCAGACATTCTTAAATTGCAGTTTAATCTTCTCCTACCTCCTCTTCCCAATCCCTCATCATCTCATTAATTCTATCAAGGGTCTTCCTGGAAAACATAAACTTACCTTCGTTGTCCATCTGGTCAAACCACAAAGATTAAACTTCATTAAAATTAATCCTCAATACTTTTAAATTCCCCAAGCTATTTACCTACCATCGAGTAAATTATTCATATGTGATTTCGGATTTTTTGTCAAGATGAAATTTTTGCAACCTGCTGAAAAATGACGAAGAAAAGCCGGAACTCGCTATAATATTCAAATAAATCAATAAGTCATACTGATTTGCCTGCGGATATATTTATGTTGCAATATAATCCTTTTTATCATAATATAATCTGTAAAGAGATACATTAATAGTTTACTGACCGTATGGTAACTTTTATTAAGGAGCTATCATGTCAAAAAAAGATGAGATCATTAGGGCATCAACCAGTCTCTTCTATGAAAAGGGATACCATTCCACCACTATGAACGATCTGGCAAAAGAAGTTGGAACGACTAAAGCCGCCCTCTACTATTATTTCAAGGGCAAAGAGGAACTCCTTGTCCGGATATATGAGGAGACAATCAGGGATTCAGTTGAACAGATCTCAGAAATAGCCAATTCCGGCTTATCTACAACTGAAAAAATTCGTGAAATCATTAGAAACCATATAAAAAATTTTATTATAAA
Source organism: Thermodesulfobacteriota bacterium (assembly GCA_040757775.1). Lineage (NCBI taxonomy): Bacteria > Pseudomonadati > Thermodesulfobacteriota > Thermodesulfobacteriota bacterium. The sequence continues at coordinate 195,178 of JBFLWQ010000002.1, read as the reverse complement.
GAGACAACCTATGATGAAGATCTTTTTCCAGGAAGAGGGAGAACTCCCAAGCAAGATCTACAAATCAATACAGAGAAAAAAACGTAACTACAACAAAATATTCGAAGATGTATACTCTAAAGGCGTGGAGGAGGGGGTTTTTATCCGGACATCAAATGTAGCCTTGCACGTAAATGCTATTCTGGGGATGTGTACCTGGGCATATAAGTGGTATAAACCCGATGGCAGATTCGATCCTGAAGAGATGTCTGACCACTTTGTAAAGCTTTTAGAAGAGGGTTATCTCGTCTCAAAGAAGAAAGAATCAGACCAGTTTGTTTCCCCCCCTGATATAGATGGTAGGGGGGTATCTGATTCTGACAGCACTTCTAAAGGCATAATTGACAGGATTCAATTTCATGCCTCTATAATTGAACAGTTAACCAGGGAACTAAACAATATTTTGAATAAGGAAAGTACCCCATAAACATAAAAAGGGATGCTGACTTAACGTCGCCTCCAACCGCTCCAGACAGGGAAGCCGTTTTCATCCCGAAGCTTCAGTGTTTCATCACCTTTCTTTACTTCAGCGGCAATAATGGCTGGTTTCCCTTTAAATGTGATTCTTGAGCCTTTGACGTCAACTTTATCCTTTGGGTTGATCTTGATGTCCTGGTTTTCAATATACCACCCGGGCCCCAAGTGTACTGATATAGTTTCTTTGTCTGTTTTAACTATCAGATGTATACCGTAAGACATCCTTTTCATCGGGGTTATTTTATCTATGCTGAGGACTTCTCCAGTAATTGTTTCAACGCTTTTCGAATCATACATCCTGGCATATTGAGTCCTCATTCCCCAGCCGCTGCTTCCTTTCCACTTCATCCCTCGCTGAGCAAATGAAGCAAATGATTCAAGGCAAAAAAGACTGGTAAGCATGGAGATTACTGCTATTAAGGTTACAATTTTTTTCATTTTGACCTCCTTTTTTGGTTAGGCATTTCCCATTGCCAGATTAGTAGGTTATGGCTTTCTGTGACCTAACAGTACCATCTTACGATGATGTGCTCCCTCCATCAGCCTGTCAAGCTCTTTCCTGTTTTTTCTCAGATCATCCAGCTCATCCATCAAAGCCTGGCGCCCGGGACTAATCTGTTGAGTCTCCTCCTGAGACCCTGACATATCCCCGGTAGTGCGACCCTCCATAAGCTTCAACCTGTTTTTTATATTCATAGCCTTTTCACTAAGTGCCCTAATATCCGCAAGAATAATCTCTTCCTCTTTAGTGAGACAGTCATTGAATCCCAGACAGGCAGCCTCACCTGAATAAAGACAGGTATCTTCCGTATTATCCAGCTCTTTCGTAGTATATACCTCCTTTTTAGATAATGAAAGAGATTTTCTTTCCTTTACCCTCCTATTGGGGTTGGTGTTCCTCACGAAGCAGGTCATTTATGGTTTTTACAGGATTAAAAGTGATAACTGGAACTTCCACAAAAAGAGTAATCCAATTAGCCATGGCACCGTTCCACAGACCAGGAAGCTCCAGTGCCTTTAGATTCCGGCCCTCTTTAGATTTCCGGGAGATAAAGACTGCATTTTTGTCCATATAATTTCTTAAATTAAAGGGTTTTCCTTTATAATTCCTGACTCCGCAGACAATATCTACAGGGTTAAAATGGGTCGCCGAGGCGAATATTGCCTGTTGTTTATTGGATTTGGGATCAACCTGGGTACTTTCGACAATCTGCAGAGATAGGGTGCCATCTTCCTCTTCAACCCAGAAGGGTCCGCCTCCTGGTTCTCCCTGGTTTTTAACCATACCGCAAACCCTGAGGGGACGATCGAGTTTACTCATGAGAAACTCTCTCTTTTTTATTGCGGACATATGCTGATAGCTGTTTGAGGATAGCAAAACAAGCCTGTCTCTGGCAAATTCCATGACTCCATCAAGGAATCGTTTCTCAAGTTCCCCTTCCTCCAACCTTTTAAGGTAGGTGAAAACCTTTTTCTGAAACTCAATCAGATAACCGGCAAGGATCCTTTTCCAGAGAAATGTTGGCCCTTTTAGCCGGTCCGGCGTAACATTGTCAATATTTTTTATGTAAATTATGTCTCCTTTGATGCCATTTAGGTTTTCTATAAGGACACCGTGTCCTCCAGGCCGGAACAGGAGCTTTCCATCCCTTTCTCGAAAGGGCTGGTTTCCCAGAGTCACTGCAATAGTATCGGTGGATCTCTTCTGAAGAGAAAATTCCACCTGAAACCGGGTATTGTATTTCTTTTCATACTTACGCCTGACATCTTCCATAAGACCTTTAAAACTTTCCTGGTGTTCGGGGGAAATGGTGAAGTGGAGACGACACAAACCCCGGGCGTCCCTGACATAATCCGCAGCCTCGGCCAGATGCTCCTCAAAAGCGGTCCGGCTGGCATCAGGATATTGATGGAACTTGAGCAATCCTTTGGGCAGGTTAGCGTAATTAAGACCCTGGGGGTTAAGAAGGCAGGAGATAATTTCTTTAAATTGACCTTTGCTTATCTGATTATCTATATCAAGCCCGGCATCATACATTGACGATTTAAGGTCATCGAAAAAGGCGAATTTCCTTATCCCGTTCATAAAAGAAAGAATATCTTCTGTCTGTTCACTGTCTTCTCCTGCTTTTCTGGCAATATAGTCTCGGTCAATCTCGTGATTTACGTTATTGAGATTAAGCAGCGACTTGAACATACGGCTGGCTGCTCCTGAAGCTGGCACGAATTTCAGCAGGCACCCCTTACCCGCCGCATCTTGATGATTGAGGATGAGGCTCTGAATTTCGTTTTCCTGGATAACCCTTATGCCGTCCCCTATAATACAGGGGCGACTCAACTTCATATAAGAGGGTTTCTTTTTGAAGATTTCTATTTGAGATATGACCTGCCCCTCGGTGATTCCAATGGCATTCATCTGCTTCATATCGTCATGTTTAAAAATGCCACGGCTCATTTTTTCCCCTGCCTGTGTGTATATAGTGAATCAGAATCTTTGGCTGTTTTTTATTTTACCACATGCCAGTGATAAATATCCATCCCTTTTTTAATCCCCTTTTTCCCAAATACTTTATGCATGGCAAAGATATTGACATTGGATAATAAAATGATAATATAATCTCCCATTCCTTCACGCAACGATTAACTGTATACCCATCTGTAAAAAGGCAGGTGATTATGAATTCCCTCTTATACAGGTAATCAAGGGATGTGCTTTCATATCAAGACTGCCAAAGGAGTAACAACATGACAGACCAATCACTCTATCTTCGCAAAGAGATTCCTCTAGCCTGGATTGTAGTTAACCGTCCCGAGATGCGCAATGCTATAAGCCTGGAGATGTGGCAGACCCTGCCCGGGCTGGTGAAAAAGGTAGCAGAAGACAACACACTCAGGGTTCTTATCATCCGAGGGGCAGGCGAAGATGCATTTATCTCCGGGGCAGACATTTCCCAGTTTGAAAAAGTTCGCTTTGGGGTTGAGGCGGGCGAATACGACCAGGCTGTCAGCAAGGCACTGTCTGATTTGATAGATTTGGAGAAGCCCGTGATTGCTATGATCCACGGATTTTGCATAGGGGGAGGGTGTTCAGTGGCGATGATGTGCGATTTACGTCTTGCTGCGGATGATGCCAGGTTCAGCATCCCTGCTGCTCATTTAGGTATTGTCTATTCTCTGGAACGTGGTGCAGAGAGACTGGTTAGTCTCGTGGGTCCGGCTAATGCTTCCGAGATTCTCTTTACCGGCCGAAGCTATGATGCTCAGGAGGCCTATCACATGGGACTTATCAATCGTGTAATCCCTAAAACTAAACTGGAAAACTACACTCGGGAATACGCCCTGAAGATATCCAGCAAAGCTCCCCTGAGTCTGGCTGCTCACAAAGCGTCTATTCAAGAGCTTCTAAAGCCTCCATCCCAGCGGAACTTTGAAAGACTGAAGAATCTGGCTGACTGCTGCTTTGCCAGTGAGGATTACAAGGAAGGTATGGCCGCTTTTATGGAAAAAAGGAAACCTAAGTTTCAGGGGAAATAAAGGATGGCAAAGTGCTATCCAAGGAGACCCAGGAGTTGCATTGGCCGCTCGATCACTGCCTGAGCACCGTATGTCATCAACTCTCCAGGGGTTCTAAAACCCCATGCTGCCCCCACTGGAAACATTCCCGCACGGGTAGCTGTCTGCATGTCTATGCCGCTATCTCCCAGATAAAGAAATTGTGATGATGCAATACCGAGAGCCTCAGCGATTTTGGTAGCGCCAGCCGGGTCAGGTTTCATCGGGATTCCCTCTCTATAGCCCAGAACCATTTCAAAGCTCTTGTCCGACAGAAGCTCACGGACGCAACGTTTTGTGAAATCGTCAGGCTTATTTGAGAGTATGGCCATCTTTAACTGTTTGGCAGTGATTTCGTCCAAAAGCTCCATAATGCCGTCGTATGGTTTGGTATTTACATTCCAGTTGGAACTGTAACTCTCACGAAATGCCTTTACGCAGTCCGAAATTATCCTATCATTCCGTTTTTCAGCAGGCAGTGCGCGCGATATAAGCATATTTACCCCCTCGCCAACGAAGTAACGATAATCATCTGCTCCACGGGGGGGAAACCCGTATCTTGCTAAGGCACTGTTCGCCGAGTTAGCAATATCTGCCAGGGTGTCAAGTAATGTCCCGTCCAAATCGAAGACTACTGCTTGAAAATGCATACATTACCCTCTTTTCCAACAGTCAGGAGGCACCACCCTTACTTTCCCCCTAGCATTTCCCTTTTCAGACTCTTTTGTGCCGGGTTATCAGAAAGCCATATACCGAACAAAGCCTTTTTAAAGATTATACCACTTATTAGAGATTGTTTTTTATGATTTTTATAAACTTCTACTCCTCTGCCAGGCTCATAAATCAAATCATAGATGTCGTTTTCATTTATGCTGTCTTTAAAAACTGAGATAAACTTTTCTATCTCAGGCTTGATTGGGACAATATTTCCACGTGTGACTCTAAAAAAACCTTCTCTTGTTGCTTCTTCCATCTTTTTACTGGTAATCAAAGAGGAGATAATATGGAGTCTTATTGCCATCGGTTCATCTGCCTCTATAATTTTTTTGGAGTCATTGCCCTTCTGCATAAGGTAAAGACCACCAATATATAATTTTATCAGGAATTTAGTTCGCACACCAGCCCCGTTTAGAATCAAGCTGGTTTTGCCGGCCATAAGGGAATCAGGGATCTTGATACCATCAATTTCTATTGCATTGCTGATTGGAACTATCATAAACATAATTAAAGTTAGTGTCAGGGAAAAGAGTTTTTTAAGCATGTTATCCTCCGGTTCTTTCTATGGTTTTTTATTGATTATAAAATGAATAATTAAGATACTACCCCATTGTTCTTCCCCATATCTTCTAAACCTTCTTGATCATGATCCCCGCTCCAAATCTACCCGTTCCGCTTTTTTGATGCCTGTGCGAGAAGAACGAATTGTGATTGCAACGTGTACATATCCCTGCTGATTCTATATTGTTTTCTGGTATGCCCATTTCTGCAAGCAGTGTTTTGTTTGTCTCCCACAAGTTGAGATACCCTTTAGCATCTTCCATGGGATTCTTCTCAATATAACCCTTTTTGTTATGAAATGTGCCTTCAACTTGAGTAATAACTTCGGGGCCTACTTCATAACAACATGGGCCAATGGAAGGACCAGTCCCCACGATGATGTCTTTTGGCGAAGAACCAAATTTTTCCAGAAATACTTTCATAGTGTTTTGGACTATCCTTTGGACTGTACCCCTCCATCCGGCATGGGCAACTCCTATCACCTTCTTAATTGGATCAAGGAATAGGACAGGTACACAGTCGGCTACGAGAACGACAAGGCAGATGTTGGGGATGTCAGTTACCATAGCGTCTGTTGCATCTAATGCTGTTTGCTGTTCAAATGCACCACTTGATTTCGATTCTTCCGTAACGATTTTGACCCTGCTGTCATGAATTTGTTTGGCAAAGGTAAAGTTTGTTAAAGAAATATCAAGAGATGATGCGAGCAAATTTCTATTTTTGTATACCTTTTCTTGATCATCTCCCACATGAAACGCTAAATTGAGAGAGCCATATGGCGGGTTGCTGAAGCCACCCATCCTTCCAGATACAAAGTGAGAAATATTTTCATGTTTCAAGAGACTCTCAAAGAACCATATCGGCAGGGAGTTTACACGTTTTTCAATCATTGTGAGTCCAGAAGAGGTGTTTTATCTTCAGAGGTGCTTAAAAGTAGATGGGAATTGATTTAAACTTAATATAGCAAACTAATGGGGAAAGACAAGAAAAAATATATAGATTAGTTCCAAGGATGCCGCGGCATGAATCCATTCAGTAATCAAAACTGGCCACACCATCGGCTGTAACTACAATTATGGTCTTCTTGGCGTCGCGGATGACCATGGTGAAATCGCGGTATATCTTGCCATTGATGACCAACCCTGTCAACTTGTTGCCTTCAAAGAGAACCCGGCAATCCTTGTACTTTTCGACCACGCGTTTGACGAGTTCCAGCTTTTTCCCTGTCACCTTTTCTGCCCGTTCTATCATAATTCTCTTCTGGGCTTGCCCATACTCCTGTCCCCAGACTCCTGATCCTTCCAGGCATAGTGAAAATAGACCCAGTAAAATTATGACCCCCAACTTTTTCATCTTTTGTTCCTCGTTTGACTCTTTTTGTCTAAAGGAGTGAGAGGTTCGGTGTTATTTTATTGATGGAATTCCCAAATCTTTGCATATCTTCTTTGCCAAATTATCTTTTATCTCCGTGCGCCGGGCCACTGGTATCTCCTTGTATAAAGGCTAAACGCCTGCCATGCAGACAAGGTTTGACTTCATATCATTACAGTGATAGTACCATAAATCTGTCGTCTTATAAAGTAATTATTGGAGAAATCCAGGGTTTTTCTACAGGCTCAACGGCGCGGTTCATTTTCGTCCGCCTTCAGCCGCTGGTTAGGTTGATTTCATTAGGGGATCCCCCCCCAGTCAGGATTCACTAACAAAAACCTGCGAGGGATTTGTTTTCAGGGCTTCACAGTTGTAAATAACTTGCCATCTTTACGTTTTACAATATCGCGCCGTAGGAAATTGCTCATGACTTCATCATATTTTTGCTGATATCCACCATTGAAGAATAGATCAATAGTCTCCTTGAACCAATAGGTTTCCATCAGAAGGTCGAAAAACTTTTCTTCATCCATCTGCCTGTGCATAAGAAGGGTGTAGATAGTGATCTTCTTGAGGAGGGAGTCTCCGGTTTTTTCTTTGTGATTAATGTAGTCCCTAGCCTTTCTCTTGCTCTTGGATATGGCCTCTTTGAAATCTGCAAATGGCCTCCCGTGCCCGGGATACACGATTCCTACATCAAGCGATTCAAGTTTTTCGAGGGACTCCAAAAGATCAAAAAGACATGTACTGCCTTCTACTCGCATCGTAATCGTGGGTATTCTCTCTTGCCAAAGCGCGTCTCCAGAGATAAGAATTTTTGCTTTTCTATTGTAGAGGGCGATACCATCAGAGGCATGACCTGGTGTGTGGATGACCTGAAATTCGTGGGGCCCAATGGGGATTACTTCTTCGTCATATAATGCCTTGGTACAGTTGAAGAAATCAGCTTCCTGGCTGTAATACCTCCACCATGTGCCCCAGTCATCCTGTGTATCCATAAAATATTTCCCAACTTTGTGCAAGGCGATGTCACAACCAGATATGTCTTGAATAATTCTATTTCCTCCAATGTGGTCACAATGGGTATGGGTGCTTATGATTAACCGAGTCTGTGCGAGCTTGACGCCTATTTCCTTTATCAAGCGCTCTGTTATATCAAAATCAGCGACATAACCAGTGTCAATGAGAGCCGGTTGTTCTGATCGATAAACGAAGTGATTCGAATTCAGATATCCCCTTTCGATAAAAAACAGGTCTTTCATAATTTCAACTGCGTTCATATGTTTTGCTCTCAGTGTTTTACTCGTGTTTTATTAGCGGTGAGTTTTAGGGATCAAAAGTTTCGTTTTTAAATCTAACGAATTAATAAGTTGTGCCGCGCCTTTTGGCGTCAACTTCATTTTAGGATTGAGGTATTTTATCCATTATATCTGAATGTTATTGTTTTGAAATTCCGACTGCCATTTTTTTAATCTCTTGAAAAACGTTTATTCACAATTCAAGGTTTGACCCCACCAACCCCACTCCTCATAACAATGCTACCTCAAAAAGTGTCCTGTGGTACTCGTTCACTGCAATGACTTGTTATGAGTTCATTTTTGTTTCTCTTTCTCCTCTATTTCAGAAATCTTCTTATCAAGCACTGCATGGACACTCTGCATCTTCGTCATTATATCTGCTGTTATTATTGATTTATAATCGGCTTCACCATGTACAATCTGGTTTCTTATTTGCCGAAGGTGATCAATTTCAGAAGCTAAAGACTTGTCAAGCGTTTTGTCTCGCGCAAGAAAACTTGGAATCGGTCCGATATTGATTCGTTTTCCTTCTAGTCGGTCAGGATATGTTAACTCCGCTAAACGATACATCACTCGCTCAATCGAAACCCATGTAGCCATGAACTCACCGAGGAGTTCCGTTGCCGGTGTGGCATGTGGCACAAGTTCCTCGCCAAATAAGTTTTTGAACATGAGATTGGCGAGTTCCGCATAAATTTCGATTTTATCACGCTCAACCGTAAGACCGTTACCTTGGTGATAAAGTTCGTTACGCAAGCGATGGTACCACTCGATTGTGCCAAGATCAATCCCGTCGAGCTTATCAGGAGCATGTTTCTCTAGTCCATCGAGTAAAGCCGGGAAACTTTCTGCAATGTCATTATATTCTCTCCTAGTGATGGACAGCCCCGTGATTCTTTTGGGGAGACCCAGATAAGTCTTTACCATAAGTTCTACGGCATTATCGATGCTGATCATTGCGAGACGACGATTAGTATCCGTATCACGATTAAGTAGTGATAACCCATGCCGAAGTATTTCGCCGGGACCGGAAGCCCATGGAAGCTCTGATGCCTTTTTCATGTTTTCTTACTCACAGGGGATTTGGGGGGCGACCTTAAATTCGTAAATAACATTATTAAACAGTGTGGATATTTAATTATTTAAGGTCGTCCCTCTTTTCTCGTACAAACCGATTTGCACTCCTCATAATAATGCTACCTCAAAAAGTGTCCTGTGGCACTCGTTCACTCCAATGACTTGTTATGTTTCTTGGTTTTCTTTTGAATACTGCCATAATGCTTTATCCAATGTTCGCATATCAACATTATTGCGTCCTGCTATATCTCTACAGAACTCAACATATGGCCACCAAAACTTGTAACTATATTGAACTGGAACATCTAAACTCACAGACCATAATGCTCTAAAGTCTAATATTGGGTATGGATCACTATGGAATAGATGCAATATGACCGATGCAGTGGGCCAAGATACGCCATCAAGAATTGTTAATACTTCTATTTTTGCTCTTTCAGATGTTGTTGTGAATGATAACCTTGTAACTTCGTTTATATAGTCTTCATCATTCTTATACACATGATTTGCGCTTCTAGGAGCTTTCCAATGAGCTATCTTAAATAATTCTTTCTTTTCTATATATCTTTTAGATTGAATATTATCCTTTAGATTCATAATATCATCGTCCGCTATTCGATAATTATATCTATTCGATAATCCTATTAAGTTCTGTTCACTGAAGCGTAATTGCATTTATTCATCCTAAACATAACATAGAAGTGAGTTGCGGCCAATATGTCCTAAGAGACATGGCGTAACACTGAGTGAACGGATTAAATCCAACCATGCAGACATGTTGGCCGTCAACTCCAATGATTTGTTAGCACAAATCTTTTAAGGAGGCTATTATGCTAAAAATAAGTTTTGTTCTATGTCATAACAGTCAAGAATATCAGCAAGGCATAGACATGTCTGAATCGTATGATAATGGAACTCTCAAAGAAGAGGTATTTAAAGAACTATTCCATGCTATGTTTAATGCTATTCGTGTAAAGTTAAGAGAATTGAACGTTTTTATTGATACTCCATCTATGTTTAAGGAATCACATCCAAATTGTCCGTAAATGAATCGCATTTGCTGCATATTTGATTTCTTACATCAATAAGGGTTTCTGTAATTTCATGGGTAACCGGTTCGGTATCTTTTCTAGGCGGTATTGATGTTTTCATAATTGGATTAGTTATTTTGGGACAATGATGTGTTCCACCAAGTTTACAGTCATTAAATTTCTTTTCCATAGAAGCTCCTTTGCATGTTTTTTTAGGGACGGCTCGAATGATTGATTATGTCTTACTATTCAAGTATTCTTACGGCTATAGCCATCAAGGATTTTTTCGTACTCGATCCTTCGACAAGCCCGAATTGCTGGTTAAGAATGATTGCGTTTGCGCCTTTAGAAGCAGCTTCCTTTTGCATTGCTTCAATCAAATTTGTCCATTCATGAATCATACCTCCAGAGGAAGCAACCCAGCCAACTTCTACGTACTTCTTATCCTTGGGTGGCTCAGTCAAAACCTTGACTATTCCTTCATAAGGCGGGTATGCTTCTCCTGTCTGTGTGAATTTGCTAGTGACACATCCAGCCAAAAAAAGAACAACGAGAAGCGCAAACAATACATTGGTTCTCTTCATGATTACCTTCCTTTATTTTGGCGTGCTAAGTTTTTTAATATATTCATTGAGTTTACTAACTCCATCAATTTCGAGGTGTCTTTCGATGGTTTCAATTCGTTTATTAAGTTCATCAATAGCGGCATCTTGCATTGAATTTTTTTCAATAATATTCGCCAGTAAATCTAGGTTTTGTGATGAATAACTTTTTCTTGCCTTTAAGTGAAGTATTAAAACAACGACCAGCAGGATTATTGTTATGTATAGTGGCGTTGGTATATTTATGGTTTGAAGGAAGAAATTTAATGCTTTCTTTGATACGGCGAGAATACCAACTGAACTACTTAGAAGAAAAAGAACAATTAGAGTCGTTATTGTGGACTCAATATTTTCGAAGAGCTTTTTTATTCTTTTTATCAAGTATTGTTTCATGGGCATTATTTTGGTCTTTAGTGCTAACAATTAATATACATAATACTTAATTACCCTGCCGACAAACATAATTTTGACAAATTTTATATCTACTGCTAATAAAAGTCAAAGATTATTGTTGGAAAGCATGGAAAGCAAACGCAGAATCCGATCCTCAGAATAAATTCCCTGATTATCAGGAAACACGGCAGAAACTCCGGGAAGGGGTAACTCAAAAATCCTACCCACCTGTCTGCATGCAACGCACAGGCAGATGTTCGCTTCAAAGGGAATTTTTTCGTTTTTCAGTAATCTCCTAATAATTTATTGACAGAGAGATATTGAGGCTGTTATATGGTTGTTATTCATAATAGCCAAATAACTGGGGCGCTGAAAAAAGGGAAGGGAGATACAGGTGGAAGATAAAACCATTATTTTGGAGAAGAGAGAGGGGGTTTTAAAGATAACTTTGAATCGTCCCCATGTGTTAAATGCTCTTAGTATGGAAATGGTTGAAGGGCTTAGAAGGGTGTTTGAGGAAGCCGGAAATGATGATGACGTTAAGGCTCTGATTATCACCGGGGCAGGGGATGCATTTTCATCGGGGGCGGATTTATCTGATGTGCAGGCAAATTGTGCCTTTGTAAAGGAGGGTTGTCCCAGGGCACAGAGGTTGGTTATGAGTATAATAACCCTGGAAAAACCGGTTATTGCCGCGGTTAATGGATACGCCACAGCCGGTGGCTGTGAACTTGCTATAGCCTGTGATATGAGAATAGCATCAGAAAATGCAAAATTTGGTGAACTGTTTATAAAGATCGGACTGATTCCCGGTATGGTGGGGATATATCTTTTACCCAGGTTAATCGGTCTTGCCAGAGCAAAAGAGTTTATATTTACCGGAGACATAATTGATGCAAAAGAGGCAGAGAGGATTGGTCTGGTAAACCGCGTGGTTGCCGCGGACAAGCTGGAATATGAGGCAATGGAATTGGCAAGAAGGTTGACAAAGGGGGCAGTTAAGGCTATTGGCAAGGCAAAATCCGCAATAAACAGGGGGTTGGATTCAGATCTGACAGGAACGTTGGACCATATGGCTATGGTTCAGACTGGATTGTGTGATACCGAAGATCATGCAGAAGGGGTAAATGCCTTCATGGAGAAGCGGGAACCGCAGTTTAAGGGTAGGTAGGGGGTAACATCAGATTGGTTCTGGGGGACTTGCTGGCTAGAAATATTCGAAAATTTCCACAGAAAACTGCTGTAGTTTGTATAGATAGTCATATTAAATTCAGCTTCAAAGAGTTGAATGAAAGAATCAATTCGCTGGTAAATGCATTGTTCCAGATGGGGATGAGGAAAGGGGAAAGGATAGCAATCCTGGAACATAACTGTCACAGACATATAGAGGTTTTCTTTGCAGCGGCAAAGAGCGGGATGATTGTTGTTCCACTGAATTTCAGATTAACAGGAAAAGAACTGTCTTTCCTTTTGAATGATTCTAAAGTCAGTATGTTGATAGTTGGAAAGGAGTTTCTTGAAACGGCAAATTCCATCCGATCCAGATGTAAAAGGTCTTAAAAATATTGTAGATATTGAAGAGAGATTTGAGAAAAATTTTTTATGAAAAAACGAAATAAACCTGTATTTTTCTATGGTTGGATAATAGTAGCAGCCTCCTTTATGGCAGCCATGTCTTATGGGCTTTTTTACACTTTTGGTGTATTCTTTAAATCGTTGCAAGCAGAGTTTGGCTGGAGCAGGGCACTGACTGCATCTGTTTCTTCAGTACATTTGGTGGTCTATGGCATATCCGGTATCATAATAGGTAGAGTGACTGATACATATGGTCCAAGGTTAGCCTTAGCCATTGGAGCATTTCTTATAGGCGCAGGATTGATGCTTTCCAGTCAGATCAGGAATATTTGGCATTTATATATCTTTTATGGTTTCGTAGCCTCCTTAGGTGCAGGGATTGTCTATTCTCTCCCATCTGCTACAGTGCAGAGATGGTTCGCAGAAAAAAGAGGGCTGGTGTTGGGTATCGCCATGTCGGGAGTTGGTTTTGGGACCATGATTTTGGCACCTCTTACGGAGTATTTTATCTGGTCCTACGGTTGGAGAATGGCTTACATAATATTAGGTGGTGCATCTATGTTTCTCCTTATGGCTTTTGCCATGATAATGGTTTCCAGTCCAGAAAAGATTGGGTTAAAACCATATGGGTTTAATAACGAAAAGGGACATGATTTCTCTTTTCAAAGAGTTAAATATGCAGATAACAGTGGAGGCACTGTCAGTAAAGAAGGATTGCGGATCTGGACTACCAGAGATGCAATAAAGACATGGACCTTTTGGGTAATATATCTTGTCCACTTTTTTGCTATTCTCCCCTTATTTTTGATAATGGTTCATATAGTGCCTTTTGCCACAGATGTAGGGATTCCAAAGGTAATTGCAGCCAGTGCCCTAGGACTTATAGGTGGGTTCAGTATCTTAGGCCGGATAGTAATGGGTAGTTTTTCAGATAGGATAGGGTGGAAGTATGGGCTTATTATATGTATAGGCTTTTGTGGGATTATGGTCCTCTGGCTTATTTTTGTTAAAAGCGCATGGGCACTCTATGTGTTTGTAGCATTATTTGGTTTCTTTTATGGGGGCAAGGTGCCTATACTGCCTGGGTTAGTAGGTTCTCTTTTTGGGACACATTCTCTGGCAGAGATAATAGGGATAATAGCAACGAGTGCCGGTATTGGTGGAATGATAGGTCCTGTACTGGGAGGGTATCTTTACGATATTATGGGAAATTATACTTTAGCCTTTTTACTGGCTTTTGGGTCTTACGCAGTTTCAATAGCGTTTTCTTTGGTGCTAAAACAACCGGATAAACCTTTGGCAAACTCTTGACGTTTTTTTAGGTTGTATAGTAATAGAACCATAAAGCCTATATAAATAAATAAAGAATGTAATTTTTTGTGGAATTGGGATAACGGCAATACTTTAAAGACTATATGAGGAGGTATTAATAAATGCTGGAAAAGGAAATGTACTGGGACCCGGAAACAGAGACGATGTCAAGGGATAAGCTTCTGGAATATCAATGGAGTAACCTATTGCCCCAGTTACGATACGCATATAATAATGCCCTGTATTATCGGAGAAGTTTCGAAGATGCCGGGGTTAGGATAGATGATATGAGGACAGTTGAAGAATATTATGAAAGAGTCCCTTTTTTGTCGAAAATCCAGATAATTGAAAATCAGAAAGCTCATCCCCCTTTTGGCGATCTGCTTGCTGTTAACCCTGAAGATCTTTCCAGAATATATATAGCTCCTGGACCGATAGCGTTGCCTTTTACAAAAGAAGAATATGATATGTTAACATCGATGGTAGCCAAGGGTTTTTACATATGTGGAGCTCGGAAAAAAGACATAGTGAATTTAGCTGCTAACTTTCACTGGGTCATTGCCGGAACTGCTCTTGATGAGGCATTCAGAAAGATCGGTTGTGCGGTTCTGCCAGGGGGGCCTGGAATGTCTAAAATGCATGTAGAGATGATGAGGTTAACCGGGACCACAGTTTTGATGGGATTTACGATGTTTGTATTAAAATTGGGAGAAACGGCAAAGGAGATGGGAATTGATCCCAGCAAGGAACTATCATTGAGACTGCTTATTGTACTGGGAGATGTAAGGACCGAAGATACAAAAGGTAGACTGGAAGAGACGTTTGGAGCCGAGGTCAGAGAGGCTTATGGAACTGCTGACCTTGGGCTGATAGCAGCCGAGTGTCCTGAGGGCGGCGGTATGCATCTGTATGAGGAAATCCTTGTAGAAGTTATCGATCCTAAGACGGGCAGGCATGTTCCTTTTGGTGAGGGTGGCGAAGTTGTGGCTTCCGATATATACAGAAGGGCTATGCCAATAATCAGGTATCGTACAGGTGATATAACAGAAGGGTTGAATTTAGAGCCTTGTCCTTGTGGAAGATCAACCCCCAGGTTAAAGCGAATTTTAGGAAGGACCAGTGATATAGCAAAAGTGAAGGGGATGTTTATTAACCCCTCCGAGGTAGAAAGCGTGATAAAGAGGCATACAGAGTTGGGCAGGTTTCAGATTATCGTAGATAGACCAAGACTGGAGGACGAATTAACTATAAAGGTGGAGTTCAATAAACTAGTGGATAAGGGGAAGATAGAGGGATTTTTAACCAATGAATTAAAAGAGGTTATACGTCTTAAGTCCAATGTAGTACTGATAGAAGAAGGGACTATACCTCAAGATGCGGGGGTTCTGGATGACAGGAGAAAAGTTTGATTATAATGATGGGAGGAATGAAGAAATACTTTAAGGTTATTGAGGAGTTTGTCCATCAATTGTAGTTGTTGAATTTTTGACAACAGTTAATATATGTGGTATTAATACTGCAAACACTATCTCAATGTAATTATATAGGAGCGATTCAATGAAAAGGCTTTTACTTTTTTTGCTGTTATTGTCTGTGCCTGCCTTTATTTCAACAGGCTGCAAAAAGGATGAAGAGTCTAAAGCACCGGTTTCTACTTCTGCACCTGTAAGAACTGCACCAGCCCCTGAAAGAAAACCAGCTGAAACTCCATTACCATCTTCTGTGCAGAAAAAAGAAAAAGCACCTTCTGCGTTACTCCCAAAACAGAAAACAGCAGAACCTTCAACTGCTCTAACAGCCCCTGAAAAGAGAATCACCAAACTAACAGTTCCTGCGCCGGAATCTATGAAGGTTCCACCTGTTCCTAAAAAACCAGCTGAAACATCTGTCATTCCATCAGAGGATATTACAGCGCCTTCTGAAATAGTCAGTACTGATATAAAGAAACTGGATCTCAAAAAATATAAAGGCAGAGTTTTACTGCTCATGTTCTTTGCTACGTGGTGTGGTCCGTGTCGAGAAATTACCCCGGAAGTACGGAACCTTTATACCAATTATAAACAAAAAGGTTTAAACATTATAGCAGTGTCCGTAGATTCTGTCCCATCTGGAATACCAGCGGTAAACTCATATGTGCAAAAAAATTCCATCAAATATCCAGTATTTGTAGACGATGGCAGCCTCAGTAAGCAGTATGGAATAGTTGGCATTCCTGCGTTTATCCTTATAGGGAAAGATGGTGTTATGAAGACAAAACGGCTGGGGGCACAAGCAGTAAATGATATAGCCGAAGATATTAAAGCACTGCTATAGGGATATCGGAGGCAACACGAAATAAATTAAAAAAGGTCTCCCCTTTTTCTATAGTTGTCTATAATTATTCCTTCCAGTAACCCATAGTCGCTAACTGTTATTTCGTTAAAATTGAGGGTTTCCATAATACTCAGGAGAACAATGGTGCCAGCCAAAATTATATCCTCTCTTCCTCTTTCCAAGCCTGGATTTAAGCATCGTTCAACTCTATTAAGACTCTTTAGTCTGTTGTAAATGCTCTTTACCGCTTCTCTGGTCAAAGTGTATTTGTTTATTTTCTCTGGGTCATAGGTACTCATTTCTTGGTCAATTGCTGCCAGTGTGGTGATTGTCCCAGCAGTGCCCAATAAAGAAGAAAAAGAAAGTCCTGCCAATGGCAGGGAGGATAGTCTTTTAGCAACAAACTCTCTTAAGTTTTCAAGTTCCAGGTGAGGTGGTGGGTCAGAGTGGATAAATCTTTCAGTTAAATACACTGCTCCAAGGTTTAAACTGTGAGTCGTTATAAGGATTTTGCCTTCAATGGTGATAAATTCCGTGCTTCCTCCTCCAATATCTATGACTAAGGTTCTACCGATAATTTCGCTTATAATCGATAGAACACCTGCTAATGTCATGCTGGCCTCTTCCCTTTCTGAGACGACCTGTACCTCCAAACCGGTACTTCGATAAACCTCCATTAGAAATTCATCTTTATTGGCAGCTTCTCTCACGGCACTGGTAGCCACTGCGAGGGTTTTCTTTGCCCGGTATTTATTTACCAGGTTTAAATACTCCTCTAAGACTTTGATACTTCTCTTGGTCGCTTTAAAGGATATTTCCTTTTTTTTAATAAAGCCTTCTCCCAGTCTGGTTATATCCCTCTTTGATACTATCCTTTTTAGTTTTTTTCTCTCACCTATATCAGCGATTAAAAGGCGAATTGTATTGGTACCAATATCAATAGAGGCAACTATTGTCATTAATTTATTCCTGATTCAAAATTTAGTGCATTTATATAGAACTACATAGTTAGTTCGTCCTGGAAAATTCCCTACTCTAATCTGTCTTCTCGTGAAAACGGGAATCCAGTTGTATAGTTCTCTGGATTCCGGTGCCTGCCCCTTACTTGATACGGGTTTTGCCGGAATGACGAATGAATCCTACTCTCTTAAGTTGGCGCCTATGGGGTGAGAGGGGATTTTCATTCTCCTTTGTGTTGCCATGCGACATGAATGTTTCATTTTTCGGGGTGGACTAATTACTCACAAGGAGTGTGCAGGAAGGAAAAGAGACAAAATTAACTTATCTGATAGTCTACCTTTTTTTTAAGTTCTTTACCAGGTTTAAAAAATATAGTCTTTTTTTCAGGGATGTTCACAATAATCCCGGTCTTGGGATTTCTTCCATTCCTGGCGTTTCTTTCCTTTACTTTAAAACTTCCAAACCCACGGATTTCGATTCGTTCGCCCTTTTTTAGTGAATCAATCATGCTATCAAACATAATATCGACTATTATTTTGACATCTTTCTTGGTGATGCTAGTGAGGTTTTCAGATATTTTTTCAACTAGTTTACTCTTTGTCATAGAAATTTCCTTTCATGAAGTTACATTATACGTTTTTTAAACCATGGAAAGGTGACTTTGTGGCTGCTGAATACTGTCTGTTTGCAAATTAAATAGTTATAATCTATTGGGGACAAACAGGTAATTAAACTGGCAACTTTTGTTTTCTAGATAATTAATGAAATCTGTGGCCATTCGTTGGAATAAAAAATCGAGTATCGAGAATCTATCCTTGGGGGGATAAATTACATTTGGTTCACCCTTGATACCCGCAATTTCAGCTGCCATTGAGATAGCGTCTTGTAGGTTACCGAGAGTATCAACTAAACCTAATGCCTTAGCCTGTTCTCCCGAAAATATCCTTCCATCTGCAATCTTAGCCACATCTTCTCTTTTTAACTTTCTACCTTCCACTACTGCTTCAATAAATTGACTATGAACACTATCAACAACCCCACGGAGTATAATTTTTTCTTGATCTGTTATCCCTCTGAAAGGAGACATAACGTCCTTGTACTCACCACTCTTGATTATTACGCTTTTGAACCCAATTTTTTTCATGAGTTCTTCTATATTACCGAACTCAATGATTACGCCGATACTTCCGGTTATAGTTCCGGGGTTTGCTATTATTTTATCAGCAGCGCAGGCTATATAATAACCACCTGAGGCTGCCAGAGACCCCATAGAGACTAATACCTTTTTTTTCTCCCTGATCTTTTTTACCTCTTCATAGATTTCCTGAGTTGGCCCAACAGCACCTCCTGGAGAGTCAATTCTCAACACGATTGCTTTGACACTTTTATCCTTTTTAAACCTTAAAAGTTGCTCTATAATAGTTGTTGAATCCTTAATTATTCCTTTAGTATTTACCACTGCAACCTTATCACCCATGGCTAGAGTGGTATCCCCTCCAGTATATGTGATAGCAAATACAGCGATGAAGAAGACAACTAGAAGTATTCCTGCTATTATAATACCTAGTAAAACTGGATGCCTTTTCATCTCTTAACCTCACGTTCTATTTTTTTGCTCGAGTTCTTCTCTAATTAGTTCTCCCAAATTGGAGGTAGCAGATTCTTGGTTAGTTAAAAATTTCTGAAAATCAGCTTTTTCTGACATTTTGTGGAGCTCTTTAATGCTCAGCCCGATCTTTTTTTCCTTCTCTGCGATATTGATAATGAGAGCAGATATCGCTTCTCCAACTTTAGTAAAATCTGCAGGTTTTTCCACCTTTTCTTTACTAATTTCAGAGACATGAATTAAACCTTCAATCCCTTCTTCTATTTCAACAAATATACCAAAATCCGTGATATTGGTAACAATCCCTGACACTACATTGCCCGGTTTATACTTTTTTAGTAGCGTATCCCATGGATCAGGTTCAAGCTGTTTGATACCCAGGGAAAACCTTTCATTTTCTTGGTCTACATTTAGGACGACCGCCTCCACGCTTTGACCTTTGTGATATAACTCCGAAGGGTTCTTTATTTTCTGTTTCCAGGAAATATCTGATATGTGAACCAATCCATCAATCCCTTCCTCTATCCCTACGAATAGACCAAAGTCAGTCACATTTTTGACGATACCTTTAATCTTTGTGCCTAAGGGGTATTTCTCTTTAACTATAGCCCAGGGGTTTGGTTCTATTTGTTTTATACCCAAAGAAATTCTCTTTCTGGCCGTATCAATATCCAGAACTACAGCATCTATTTCGTCACCTATGGCAACAACTTTCGATGGATGTCTTATCTTTCGGGTCCAGGACATTTCAGAAATATGTACTAACCCCTCAATCCCTTCTTCCAGCCTGACAAAAGCACCATAATCTGCCAGACTGACTACTTTTCCCTTAACCCTTGAACCTATTGGGTACTTTTCATCTGCGTTGGTCCAGGGGGCGGGCGTGATTTGTTTTAACCCTAAGGAGACCCTTTCATTTTCTCTGTCAAACTTTATAACTTTAGCCTTTAGTTTGTCTCCTATTGAACATAAATCCTGAGGGTGGATTATCTTACCCCAGGACAGATCTGTGATATGCAGCAGACCATCAATTCCTCCTAAGTCTATAAAGACACCATAGTCGGTAATATTTTTTACGGTACCTTCAATTATTTGCCCCTCTTCCAGAGTTTCCAGGGTTCTTTTTCTCAAAATCTCTCTTTCTTTTTCCATGATAGCTCTTCTGGACAGAACGATATTACCCTGTTTTTTGTTGAATTTTAATATCTTAAATTTAAACCTTTTACCAATGGATTCTTCAAAATTTCTAACAGGGCGAAGATCCACCTGTGAGCCAGGCAAAAATGCATTAACACCAATATCTACAGCAAATCCTCCTTTTACCCTGGAAATGATTTCCCCCTCTATAACGTTATCTTCATCATAAATTCTGCTAATTTCATCCCATACTTTCAACTTGTCTGCCTTATTTTTTGATAAAACCACAGATCCATTTTTGTCTTCTCTTCGCTCAAGTAAAACGTCTACCTCATCACCGATATTTACAGTTATCTCTCCCTGTTCATTTAAGAATTCTTTAGTCGGAACCTGTCCTTCAGACTTGTAACCCACATCTACCATAATATTATTTTCAGTTATCTGAATAACCTTTCCCCTTACCACTTCCCCTTCTTGCAACTTGTTTAAACTCTTTTCATAGAGTTGCTCAAAATTTTCATCAAGATCAGAACTCTTGTTTTTTGAAGCAGTACCTGGGTCTGCATCCTTTCTCTCAGGGATAGAATCTTTATCTTGAACTACATCAGTTTCATTTTCCATTAAAAGGTTATCCTCCTAAATTATTTTTTCTAACAGCTTTGATGGCTTAGTAAAAAGTCCATCAATTTTTAATTCCTCTAATAATCTCCAACAACTTCTCTACAACTTCTTCAATAGTGCTGTCGGTAGAATCAATAGTAATAGAATCAATGGCAGGTTTTAACGGGGCATATTTCCTCGAACTGTCGTTGCGGTCTCTTTGGATTATTTCCCTGGTAACCCTATCCAAGCTGACTTTTTCTCCATTTGCTATTAATTCTCTGTATCTCCTCTTCCCCCTTTCTTCTGATAAAGCATCAAGATAGAATTTAATATCAGCATCAGGAAAAACTATTGTTCCAATATCTCTTCCCTCTATAATGACTCCCCCATCTTCCCCCATCTTTCTCTGTAACCTTAATAATGCATCCCTTACAACCTTTTTAGCAGAAACGCTTGATGCCAGCATACTCACACTGGAAGACCTTATTGCCTCAGTAACGTCCTTACCATTTAGCAGTACCCTTGGAGAGCCATTTCCCATACTAAATGAAATATCAATCTCTAAGCACATTTGTAAAAGCCTGTCTTCTTCATCAATGCTAATATTTTTTTCAAGGGTACTCAATGCTACTGCCCGATACATAGCTCCGGTATCGATATAGAGATAGTTCAACCTTTTTGCTAAAATTTTGCTTACTGTACTTTTTCCTGCGCCTGATGGTCCATCAATGGCGATGATAAGTCCCTTTTTCATATTTACCAACATCCTGGCCAAGCAATTGTCTAACGTTAACTTACTGAATAAGAGAAAATAATTTATCTTTAAAATCAGGGAACGATATTCCAATACAGGAAGTATCTTCTACAACAGTCTTACCTGATGCCATGAGACCGGCAATTATCAGTGACATGGCAATGCGATGATCCCCGAAACTCTGGCAGTCACATCCTCTTAAGCTATCTTTGCCTGATATCCTCATACCATCATCGAATTCCTCTACCTCTACTCCAAATTTCTTTAATTCAGAGGCAACAGCCTTGATTCTATCTGTTTCTTTAACCCTTAATTCTTTGGCATCTTTGATGACTGTGTCGCCCTCTGCTACTGATGCTGCAACAGACAGGATAGGGAGTTCGTCTATTGTTTTTGGTATGAGGTCTCCTTCAATTTTAGTTCCTTCAAGCTGACTGGTTTTAACCAGTATATCTGCTACAGGTTCTCCCCATGTTTCATATTCATTTAATAATTGAATGTTTCCCCCCATTTTTTTCAATACTTCTAAAATCCCGGTACGACTTGGATTTACCCCAACCCGCTTTAAAAAAAGTTCCGAATTTGGTATGACTAATGCCGCTACTATAAAAAAAGCAGCCGAAGAGATATCCCCTGGAATCTCAATCTCCTTTCCTTCCATATTTGATCCATTGGATATGCTGACTGAATTGCCCTCCCTTTTTAGATTGGCGCCGAAGAAACTGAGCATGCGCTCAGTGTGATCCCTAGATAGGGACGGTTCGGTTACTTTTGTGACTCCACCAGCATAAAGACCGGCTAAAAGAATAGCTGACTTAACCTGGGCACTGGCAATAGGAGAGGCATAGTCAATAGAATTTAGCTTTGTTCCATTAATACCCAGTGGGGCAAAGTTTCCGTTTTCCCTTCCCAAAATTTTAGCCCCCATTGAACTAAGAGGTTCGACAAGCCTCTTCATGGGCCTCTTGCGGAGGTATCTGTCCCCAGTAATTACAGAGAAAAATCTTTGTCCACTTAAAAGACCCGTTAGAAGTCGGACAGTGGTTCCAGAATTGCCAGCGTCTATAACATCTTCAGGTTCGGTCAGACCGGATAGCCCCCTACCATTTATTATCAGTTGGTCTCCTTTTGGCTCATCCACTTCAATGCCCATCATTCGAAAGGCATTCAGGGTTCTAAGATTATCGTCACCTCTCGAGAGTCCTATAATTCTGGTTTTGCCTTTTGCCAGAGAACCAATAATGACAGCCCTATGAGATATAGATTTATCTCCAGGTACAGTTACTTCTCCTTTTAACCCTCCTTTTCTTTCAACGACCGTCTTTTCCAACGTTACCTTCTGACTTCTGTCTTATGACTCCTGAATACTGGTTTATTTAATAGATCTCCTCACTTCTCTTGATCTTTGAAATTCTGATACCAGCTTTTCAGAATCCCCTTCTGCAATGGCCTTCTTTATTTCCTCCAGTGACGATTGAAAATGAGTTATACCATTCAGCACATTTTCTTTGTTCATTAAGAAGATGTCTTTCCACATTATAGGATGACTGGCTGCAATCCGTGTAAAATCTTTAAGTCCCCCGGCGGAATATGATAATATATCCTCTTTGAGATACTTGATATTGATTATAGCGTTTATCAGGGAAAACGCAACAACATGTGGCAAGTGGCTGACTATAGCGAAGATATTGTCGTGTTTTGTCATATCCATTGAAATGACTTTACAACCGACCTTTTCCCACATAGTTTTAATTTTTTCAAAGGCGACTCTGTTTGTTTTGGGAGTAGGGGTAAGTACACATTTGTGCCCGATAAATAAGTAAGGATCTATGGCTTCAATTCCAGAATTCTCTGTTCCTGCAATGGGATGACCGCCAACGAAATATATCTTATCATTATCGGTAATAAGTCTCTCTACACCCTTTACTATTTCTTCCTTTATGCTGCCTACATCCGTAATTATGCACCCATCTGGTATATAGAGGACTACTTTCTTGATTATCTCAACAATTGCTCCGGGAGGTGTAGCCACTACCACTAAATCCGCATCAGAAACACCTTCAGCAGTGTTGGTAGTATAACTATCAATGACACCAAGATCAATGCCCTTTTCCAGATTTTTTTCGTTCCTGCCTATACCAACCACTTTTTTGAAGAGGTTTTCTCCCCTGGCGGCATTTGCTAATGAACCTCCAATTAACCCCAATCCGACAATTGCAACCTTCTCAAAGAGGTATGCCACTCTCACAAACTCCTTCCTATAGTATTGGCTATGTTTCGCAAATCATTCATCAGGCTGTTGAAATTATCGGGTTTCAAGGATTGAGGTCCATCAGAAAGGGCATCCTGCGGGGAAGGGTGTACCTCAATCATTAATCCATCTGCTCCGGCTGCGATGGCAGCTCTGGATACTGGTCCAACCAGATTCCATTTGCCAACGGCATGGCTTGGGTCTACAATTATGGGGAGATGGCTAAGCTCCTTAATTATTGGAATAGCACTTATATCAAGGGTATTCCGTGTAGCTGTTTCAAATGTTCTAATCCCCCTCTCACACAGTATTATCTGCTCATTTCCCTGGGATGCAATGTATTCTGCAGACATCAAAAGCTCAAGTATAGTAGCACTGAAACCTCTTTTAAGGATAATAGGTTTTTTGATGGCGCCAACCTCCTTCAACAGACGGAAATTCTGCATATTTCTGGTACCAATTTGAATTATGTCAGCATATTTACAGACCATGTCAATATCTCTGGGGTCCATCAATTCAGTGACTATCATCAAGCCTGTTTTTTCCCTTGCTTCTGCAAGATACCTCAACCCTTCTTCACCCAATCCCTGAAAGCTGTAAGGCGAAGTCCTGGGTTTAAAAGCACCTCCACGCAGGAAGTTTACCCCTGTTGCTTTGACAGATTGAGCCACATCCAGAAGCATCTCTCTGCCTTCTACTGAACAGGGCCCGGCAATAACCTGTATTTTGTTGCCGCCAATCTCAACTCCATTGGAGTTTATTATTGTATTGTCTTTTTTGAAGTCTCTGCTAATCAGCTTGTAAGGCTTTAATATTGGTACTATCTTTTCGACACCGGGAAGTGACTCTAATGATTGGCTATGAAGTATGGCATCCTCTCCAATAGCACCAATAATGGTACGTTCTTTTCCCTTCGAAATATGGACAGCCAAACCCAGATCTTCTATCTTTTTTATGACGCGATTAAGATCATCTTCAGTACAGGTTGGTTTTAATACTACAATCATACTATTTCCTTCCAGGTTCTATTTTTTTTTGCTCTTAGGGTATGATCCCAATACCTTTAGAAATAAAGAATTTTTATCCAATTCATCCAGAGCATTTTTTACATTTTCATTAGAGATGTGCCCCTCCATATCCAAAAAGAATATATATTCCCATGCCTTTTTTTTGAGAGGTCTTGACTCAATCTTTGTCAGATTGATATTATTTTTGGCAAAGGGTTCTAGCATCCGGTGTAAAGCCCCAACTTCGTCTTTGACAGAAAACATAATGGATGTTTTATCATTGCCGCTCTTCTCAGGTTCCTTTTTGCCGATTACGAGGAATCTGGTAAAATTATTGATGTTATCCTCAATCTTTCTTCTTACTATGTTCAGGCCGTAAAGAGTAGCGGCAAACTCACTGGCAATAGCAGCAACTGATGGATCATCGGATGCATTCTGAGCAGCCAAAGCGGTACTTGCTACATCGAGTATAGGTATATTTGGCAGGTTATTTTCGAGCCAGTTACGGCATTGAGCAATGGCATGAGGGTGAGAATATACCTTCTCGATATTTTCCATCTTGCCTGTTTTCGACAGAAGATGATGAGATATCTCTAATAAAATCTCTGCGCATATCTTCAGGCTATAGTCAACAAACATATCAAGGGTATTGCTGACCACTCCTTCAGTTGAGTTCTCTATTGGTACAACTCCAAAATTGACTCTATCTCGTTCTACTTCGTCAAATATTTCAGGGATATTGCTTTTCTGTATAAAATCTGCTGACAGGCCGAAGTGATAAATAGATGCCAGGTGAGTAAAAGTGGCTTTAGGCCCCAGGTATGCAATTTTAATGGGTTGCTCAAGGGAGAGGGAAGCAGAGATTATCTCTCTAAAGACAGTCTTTATGGCTTCGTTTGTAAAAGGGCCTTTATTTATCTTTGTTAATCTCTCATATATTTTGAGTTCTCTTTCTGGTGCATAAAAATCCATATCGTTTTTGGCTTTAGTTTTAGCAATATTAATTGCTAATTCAGCCCTTTTATTGAGTAATTTGAGTATTCCTGTATCAATCTGGTCGATCTTGTCACGTGAAATATCTAATTCACTCCGTTTACTCACATTTTAATCCTCCTCCCCAAAGATGTTTATTAATTTGCGCTGGAAAATTTCAAAATGAACTTTGCAAAATTGCTTATGCCTAACTGTTTTTTTGCATTTTTTATAAAAAGTTATTCTAACTTAAATACATAGAAATTGCAAACCTTTTTTTGGCATAGAAAAGTGAAAGATTCTATATTACTCTAAAAAGATTATTTATTATGTTTTACCTTTTTATGATCCAAAAAATAAAAACCTCTTGACTTTGAATCTATTACTTATTATAAAATTACTGTATCCATGCAAGGAAAGGGTCTATGCATGAAGGATTTGAGAGAGTGATAATAAGGGACTTTTTCTGGGAAACTTTTCTTGAGGGGAGATTCCATGAATAAATCTGATCTGGCAAAGCAATTGAGTATTAAAGCCAATATTACCAAGAAAAAATCAAATGAAATTGTTGATATAATTTTTGGTAGTCTAACTGATGCCCTAATAAATAACGACAGAATTGAAATTCGTGGATTTGGCAGTTTTGTGATTAGAGAGTATAAACCGTATATCGGCAGGAACCCTAGAACTGGACGTAACATTGAAGTCCAGGCAAAAAGATTGCCCTTTTTAAAGGTTGGTAAGGATTTAAAAGAGAAGATAAGCAGTTGAAAGAGCTAGCTTCTTAATCCTTCAAGTCTTCTAATCCCTCCACTTTTTCACGTCATGATTGCTAAGAGTCAAGAAAAGTCACATTTCTTAACGAATCTTAAAGATGGAAGAAGATAATATTTACCAAATAATAGGGATACTTCGAAAGAAAATAGCAAATTGGAAGTCCCCTGTTACAAACATGGTAGCCGAGACATCAAAGGATCCCTTTAAGGTATTAATTTCCTGCATACTCAGTACGAGAACCCAGGATGGAACTACAATTCAGGCATCAAAGAGGCTCTTTGGGATAGCGGACACTCCGGAGAAGATGCTTAAATTGGAGGAGTGGAATCTGGAAGAGGTTATATATCCGGTGGGTTTTTATCGAAATAAGGCAAAAAATATCCTTTCAACATGTAAAAAACTGGTAGAGGAATATAATTCTCATGTTCCCGATGAGATTGATGAACTCCTGAAACTACCAGGGGTGGGCAGAAAGACAGCCAACCTTGTAGTCACTAAAGGGTATGGAAAACCTGGCATATGTGTTGATACCCATGTCCATCGAATTTGTAACCGTTTAGGTTATGTAAATACAAAAAATCCACATGCCACAGAATTTGCCCTCAGGGCAAAGCTCCCCAAAGAGTTTTGGATAGAAATTAATGACCTTTTGGTATCCCTGGGACAAATAATTTGTCGTCCTATCTCTCCAAAATGCACTGAATGTCCTATAGAGAATCTTTGTGATAAAATTATGATGGCTTCGTAAAAAGTCCATCTGCGGCGTTCCGCTGCATCCTCAGTCATTGCAGCGTACAGGTAAAGTACGCCTCATTCCTTCGGATTTGCGCGCTTGCATCTGGAGCTTTTTACTGTGCCGTCTAATTTTTGACTTTCACGACTTCATCATTATTACATCTTCTCCAGGCGTTCTATCCGTTTCTCTATTGGCGGGTGGGTACTGAAAAGGCTCAATATCCCAACACCCCGCAACGGATTAACTATAAACATATGAGCAGTAGCAGGATTGGTCTCCATTGGGAGCCTTTTTACCCCCTGTTCAAGCTTTTTTAATGCTTGGGAAAGATAGCGGGGATTCCCACTTATCCTTGCCCCTCCCTCATCGGCCATGAATTCTCTAGACCGAGAAATGGCCATCTGTATTAACATGGCGGCAATGGGGGCAACTATTATCATGGCAAGGCCAGCGATAGGGTTCCCTCCCTCATCGTCGTTCCCCCTTCCAAAGATCATGGCCCACTGGGCCATATGAGCCAACATGGTGATGGCGCCAGCGATGGTGGCAGCTATGGTTCCGATTAAGATATCTCTGTGTCTTATGTGAGATAACTCGTGGGCCAGAACCCCGGATAGTTCCTCCTTGCTTAAAATTTTCAAGATACCCTGGGTTACTGCCACTGCTGCATGTTGGGGGTTTCTACCGGTAGCAAATGCGTTGGGGGTATCGTTGGGGATGATATAAACCTTGGGCATAGGCATTCCTGCCTTCTGTCTCAATTCCTCTACCAGGCGGTATAGCTCCGGTGCATCCGCTGGAGATATCTCCTGAGCCCGATACATCCTTAAAACTATCCTATCGCTAAACCAGTAGGTTCCTAAGTTCATAGCGCAGGCTATTATGAATGTGAAGAACATGCCACCTCTTCCTCCAAAGATACCGCCCACCCAGATCAGTAGTAAAGTTAAACCTACCATTAAACCTACTGTCTTAACGCTATTCATAATCGCTTTCCTCCTTAAGTTGTAGGATTTGAAGCTGGCTCATCTCAGCCAAGCCAGATCCCCTTGCAAACAGGACATTTATAAATAAAAAATACCTTAAAAGAGGGGGGAAGTCAAGGAATAACATTTCTGTTCGTGACTGTTATATCGTGTCTGGTAGATATCAAATGGCATGGTAGATAGTAAAATCGAATTGACACCATCAGACTGTTAATATAAGATGCATGTTGTCAGTTAAAGAGTAGGTGATAATGGAAAAGGCCAGAGTCAAGAAGCTTAAGGAATTACAAAACATAATTTACTATAAGTTTAAAAAAATAAATCTGCTGGATCAGGCACTTACCCATAGGTCTTTCGCCAATGAGAATCAATCTCAATCACTTAAAGACAATGAACGACTTGAGCTTTTAGGCGATTCCGTCCTGGATGTGATAATTACCCGCCTGTTAATGGATAGATTTCCCGAATACACAGAAGGAGACCTCTCTAAGGCTAGAGCTGCCATAGTTAATGAAAGACGGCTCTCTTCAATCGCCAGGAGTTTAAAACTTGGTGATTATCTTCTATTGAGCAAGGGGGAGGACCTCACCAACGGAAGAGGCAAGGACTCTATACTGGCGGCATCATTTGAGGCACTTGTGGCATCAATTTATCTTGATAGGGGTTTTAACAGGGTATTCAAGGTAATAGCCAGGCATTTTTCTTCGATATTGGCTTCAGAAAAAGAAGAGGGTTTTTATAAAGACTTCAAAACTCAATTACAGGAGTATTCCCAGAGTTTTTTTAAAACTACCCCTAGATATGTACTTACTGGAGAATCTGGTCCTGATCACAGCAAGACCTTTCAGATAAATATATTAATAAACGGTAAGGTCTTTGGAAAAGGTTTGGGTAAGAGTAAAAAGGAGGCGGAACAGAAGGCTGCAAAGGGAGCCTTGGATGTACTTCTAAAAACCAGACAATAATTAACCGAAGTCAACTACTGTTGCCTAAAGCCGAGAGCTTGAGGAACAAAGACACAGAGTGCCAAAGGCACAAAGTCATGCTATTCTCTGCATGGTTCTCTGTTTTGTGCCTATGCGCCTCTGCTACTTTATGTCTGCATCATGTGCACTAAGAAAAGCACTTACTTCAATTTGAACTGACGGATAACGGTGAACGTTTAATATGAGATACTTCATCATCCCCATCTTTGTACCCCATCTGGGATGTCCGCATCAGTGCATCTTTTGTAATCAAAGGAGCATTACCGGGGTTTCTACTCCTGCAACAACTCCGAACCTTTTGGAGGAGACTGTAAGACTCTATCTTGAGACATGGGGGAAGAAGGATGGTTTTAAGACCCAGATCGCTTTCTATGGGGGAAGTTTTACAGGACTGGATTTAGAGGTTCAGGAATCTTTACTCTCCAGAGCCCATAACTTCATCAACAGGGGAGAAGTCAGCTCCATCAGGATTTCAACCCGCCCGGACTATATTGATTCAGAGATTGTATATTTGCTTAAAGATTATGGAGTTGATACGATTGAGTTGGGAGTTCAATCTATGGCGGATAGGGTATTGACGCTTTCCAGGAGAGGGCATACCTCAGCCGATGTGGAGAGGGCTGTAGAGACCATTAAAAGATATGATTTAAAGCTGGGGCTTCAGATTATGCCGGGTTTGCCGGAAGATACCCCGGATCTAATTATAAATACGGTGGATAAGATTATAAAAATGGGACCGGATTTTGTGCGCATCTATCCTACCCTGGTTATCAAAGATACTCCATTAGAAGGGCTTTATTTAAGAGGTGGCTTTTTGCCAATGACGTTGGATGAAGCTGTAAGTATCTGCAAAAATGCCCTTTTGAGATTTAAAATTGCTGATATTCCGGTGGTAAGACTCGGGTTGCAGTCAACCCCTGAGTTAGAAAGACAGGGAACTATCATTGCAGGTCCCTATCACCCCTCCTTTCGTCATCTGGTAGAGTCTGCTATTTTTTTTGAGATGGCGAAGAGATTGATTGAAAAAAACTCTTTTTATGATGAAAGGCTGACTTTTAGGGTAATGCCAGAGGAGTGTTCCTACTTCTGTGGCCAGAAGAATAGTAATATTGCTAAACTGAAGGAAAGATATAAAGGGAAAGATATAAGGGTCATCCAGGAGATAGGTGTAAAAAAGGGTACCGTTGAATTAATAACCGATTCTTCCATCTCTTCTATTGAAAGCAGTGAACTTGTCAGTTAACTATGAGCTTTGAACTATGAAGTTTAAATCAGGTTTTATCTCCATAATAGGGAAGACGAATGTAGGGAAGTCCACTCTGCTTAACTATGTTCTTGGAGAGAAGATTGCGATTGTTTCTGATAAACCCCAGACTACAAGAAACAGGATATTGGGGATTAAAAACACCCCCGGTGCCCAGATGGTCTTCCTCGACACCCCGGGAATCCACAAGGCAAAACCTCAACTAAACAGATACATGGTGAAAGAGGCGATCAAGACTTGCATTGATATGGATATAATCCTCCTTTTGGTCGAAGCCAACACAAGGATGGGAGATAGTGACCGTTTTGTTATTGAGACCCTTAAAAAGGTTAAAGCACCGGTTATCCTGGTTTTAAATAAGATCGATTTAATAAGAAAAGAATTCCTTTTGCCTCTAATAGATCAATTCAGCAAACTATACGATTTTAAAAGTATTATACCTATATCAGCTTTATCAGGGGAGGGGGTTTGTCAGTTGATAGAAGATATAGAGGGCTTACTCCCCTTCGGACCGAAGTATTTTCCTGAAGAAATGATTACGGATCTGCCGGAGCGTTTTATAGTGGCAGAGATAATAAGGGAAAAAATCTTCCGTCTTACCTCTCAGGAGATACCGTATTCCGTGGCTGTTGTAATAGATGATTTTAAAGAGAGGGAGAATGAAAACACCATTTTTATAAGGGCAACAATCCATGTGGAGAAGCCTTCTCAAAAGGGTATTCTGATAGGCAGAAAAGGAAACATGTTAAAGGAAGTTGGTAAACTGGCAAGAATTGATATTGAAAATCTTCTGGATGCCAAGGTTTATCTGGAATTGTGGGTGAGGGTGGAGAAAGACTGGAGCAAGGATGTAAGGGCTTTGAGAAAGCTAGGTTATAGATAAAAGATGAAACCAGTAATCGCAATCGTTGGTAGACCCAATGTAGGGAAGTCGACCCTTTTCAACAGGATTGTGAGGGGAAAAAAGGCTATTGTAGGGGATGAACCAGGTATAACTAGAGATAGAAACTATGCTGAAGCGGAGTGGGATGGGTGGGAGTTTTTATTAATTGATACCGGCGGTTTTGAACCGGGAATTGACGACGAAGTAGCTTTACATGTGCATCAGCAAGTTCGATTAGCAATAGAAGAGGCGGATTTGATTATTTTCTTAGTTGACGGTAAAGAGGGGCTTACGGCTACAGATATAGAGATAGCCAACAGGTTGAGAGAAGTAAATAAACCTGTGTTCCATGTTATAAATAAGATTGATGGTGAAAGACAAGAAGAGAAGATATATGACTTTTATCAGCTTGGTGTAGGAACCCTGTATCCAATATCAGCACAACATGGAAGAGGAGTCGGTGATCTGTTGGATAAGGCACTCAGTCTTCTTCCTCCATCCTCTGAAATAAAATGCAATGAGAATTTGGTAAAGATAGCCGTGCTGGGAAGACCAAACGTAGGAAAATCATCCCTGGTTAACAGGATTCTTGGGAATGAAAGGGTGATTGTCAGCGAAAAACCAGGTACCACCAGAGATGCCATAGATACACCTCTTAAAATAGGAGAAAAAGAGTACCTTCTGATTGACACAGCGGGGATTAGAAGAAAGGGGAGGATCAGTCGCCAACTGGAAAAATACAGCGTAGTTGAGGCATTGAAAAGTATAGACAGATGCGACATAGCCCTTATCCTGATAGATGCAAGAGAAGGGGTTACCGAACAGGATGCCAAGATAGCCGGGCTGGCACATGATAAAGGAAGGGCATCTGTCCTGGTGGTGAACAAATGGGATTTGATTGAAAAGGACTCTTATACAATCTATAAGTATACGGAAGATATAAGGTATAATATGAAATTTATTAGATATGCCCCTATTATTTTTGTTTCAGCTCTAACCGGGCAGAGGGCACTGAAGATTATAGACATGGTTGACAGAGTAGCGGAACAGTATCAGAGGAGAGTGCCCACTTCTGAATTAAACAGGGTTTTTGAAGAGGTTATACGCTATAATCCGCCACCGATGTACCGAAACAAAGAAATGAAACTCTATTATATAACTCAAGTTTCAATAAAGCCTCCTGCATTTGTTATATTTGTCAACTATCCTGAAGGGGTTCATTTTTCCTATGAGAGATATATAATGAATAAGATACGTGAAAATTTTGAGTTCGATGGAACACCTTTAAGGGTTTTCTTCAGGAAAAGGGGCTAAATCAACCACCATCGGCTGAAGCCGATGGCTTGAGGGTTAAAGGATTCGAGGGGTCAAGAGGTCAAGTGAAAACAGATGTCCATTCTTGTCCTTGAACCCTTGAATCCTGGAC
This sequence comes from Thermodesulfobacteriota bacterium, assembly GCA_040757775.1. Lineage (NCBI taxonomy): Bacteria > Pseudomonadati > Thermodesulfobacteriota > Thermodesulfobacteriota bacterium. The sequence goes on along the minus strand of JBFLWQ010000002.1, from coordinate 162,513 downwards.
CCTTTGAATCCTTGCTGCCAGTATGTCAGGGAGGGAAAAACGGTGAACTTTTGTGAGAGGGGTAAGAAGCTTCATGGAATCAGGTAGGATTATCATTGCCGTAGGGGCGGTTATTGAGGATGGAAAAGGGAATATTCTCCTTGTAAAGCATATTCCAGAAAGAGGTGGGTTCTGGCAAGGGAAATGGATCTGTCCTGGCGGGAAACTCAATCTTGGTGAAAACGTAGAAGATGGGATTAAGAGAGAGGTGAGAGAGGAGACCCATCTGGATATTGATTTAAAAGCCCCTATAGAACCATTTGAAAGGATAGTACGCTCAGGAAATCAGGTAGAACTCCATGTAGTCTATATTGATTATCTGGCAGAAGTAAGAGGAGGAGAGCTGGAACCGGATGACGATGTGGGAGAGGCTGTATGGGTAAGTAAGAATGCTATTTCAACAGTCTGGGATGAATTGCATGAAGATACAAGAAAGCTTTTAACTCTGGCTGGGATAAAGGTTTAAAACCCCCTATGAAGCCCGGTACTTCTGGCAATTCTTATTGCCTCCTGATATTCCTGTGAGGTAACCCGCCTGTTTAACTCTGGAAACTCATATGCTCTGTATACAGGACGATATTGGGCCATGATATTAACATAAGAGTTCTTTGATATATATGTGGCAATAAAATCCATTATATCCCGAGTGACTGCCAGGCATTCAGGCATAACCAGATGCCTGATCAGCAATCCTCTCTCAGCAATTCCCGCCTTGTTTGTATTTAGATCACCTACCTGACGATACATCTCTAAAAGTACCTTTTTTATTACCTCAGGATAATCCGGGGACATGGAGTATTTCTTTGCGACCCTTCCATCAGCATATTTAACGTCAGGCATGTAGATATCTATAATACCCTGAAGAAGCCTGATTACCTCTAAGGATTCGTATCCTCCACAGTTGAATACTAACGGGACCCTCAACCCCATATCTATTGCCTCTGGTAAGGAAGCTGTAATTTGAGGGACATAATGGGTTGGGGTAACAAAATTGATATTGTGGCACCCCATTTTTTGCAGCCTCAACATATGATTTGCCATCTCTGATGAGGTGGTTATATGACCTCTTCCAAGATGACTTATATCGTAATTCTGGCAGAATACACACCTTAAATTGCAGTGAGTCAAAAAGATAGTTCCTGACCCATGAAAGCCAACCAGAGGCGGCTCTTCGCCAAAATGGGGAGAAACGCTGGAAACCATCAACTCAGCTACACCTTTGCAAACCCCTGCCTCACCCTCCAGGCGATTTACACCGCATTCGCGAGGGCACAGTTTACACTCTTTCAGTATATCATTGAGAACCTTAATCCTTCTTTTCAACTCACCCGATTTATATAACTCAATATATCCAGGTATGTATGACATTAAAAGTTTTTCCTTTTCGAAATTGAATTGATATTTTATAAACCAATTTATAATCAATTGTTTTTTCAGTCAAGTCCAATCCCGCATATCTTTACAAATACCTTGAAATTATACGGATGTTAGGCTAGTATTAAAATTCATCTCCCAAAGAGTTGGTCGATGAGAAGGGTTTAAGGTGTCAAGGATTCGAGGATTCGAGCGAAATGTATAAGAAACAGTTTGATTATATCTGCTTAGTCTCAAAGGGGTTTAAATATGCCAGTCTATCTGGATAATGCTGCTACCTCCTTTCCTAAACCAGAGGCTGTCTACCAAACAGTTAATGGTGTTTTTCGAAACATAGGTGCCAATCCGGGCAGGGCAGGGCATAAATGGGGGATAGAAGCAAACCGCCTGATAACCGATGTCAGAGAAACCATAGCCAGGTTTTTCAATATATTAAGCCCTTCCAATATTGTCTTTACGCATAACGGAACTGAGGCAATTAACTTAGGGATTAAAGGATTACTTAATCCAGGTGACCATGTAATTACGACCTCAATGGAACACAATTCTGTGCTCCGACCATTAAAGGCATTGGCAAAGAAGGGGGTAGAGACAACAGTAGTCAGGTGTTCGAGAGAAGGGTATTTAGACCCATATGAAGTTCAGAAAGCAATTAAGGTCAATACCAGATTGATAGTTACGACCCATGCTTCCAATGTGACAGGGACCATCCTGCCAATAGAGGATATAAGCAGTATTGCTAAAGATAACGGTATCTTCTTCATGGTGGATGCTTCTCAAACGGCTGGAACGATTATTATAGATGTCCAAAAACTGGGGATAGATATGCTGGCATGTCCAGGGCATAAGGCATTACTTGGTCCCCAGGGGACCGGGTTCCTCTATATAAGGGATGGCATTGAATTAACACCTCTATTGGAAGGAGGAACAGGGTGGAGTTCTGAGCTTGAAGCTCAACCAGAGAATCTGCCTGAAAAGTTTGAGAGTGGTACTTTAAATACCCCTGGCATAATTGGTCTGGGGGCTGGAATTAGTTTCATCCAAACAGAGAGAATTGAAAAGATAAGGAAGCACGAAATATATTTGTCCACTGAACTGACCAACAGATTTAATAAGTTTGAAGAAATTGAATTGTACGGGACTGAAAGCCAGGAAAAGAAGATAGGGATAGTATCTTTTAATATCAAAGGGTTGAACCCTTTGGACGTGGGTTTTATCCTGGATAATGTCTATGATATGTTAGTGAGGGCAGGGCTGCACTGTGCCCCTGAGGCACACAAGACTATAGGGACATTTCCAGAGGGCTGTGTCAGGGTAAGTGTAGGTTACTTTAATACCACAGAAGAAATTGGCATTCTCTGTGAAGCGGTTAAGGAGATAATTGGACAGGTGTAGTTTTAAGATAAGGAATTTATTATGTTAATTTTGGGTATAGAGTCTTCCTGCGATGAGACTGCTGCAGCCGTCGTGGCGGACGGTAGAGAGATTCTATCGAATGTTATCTATTCTCAAATCGATGTACACAGCAGATTCGGAGGGGTTGTCCCTGAACTTGCTTCAAGGAGACACGTTGAATCGATTATCCCGGTAATAGAGGAAGCGCTGGCTATAGCCAACCTATCCCTAGATGAGATTCAGGGAATTGCTGTAACCCAGGGACCTGGGTTAGTTGGTTCTCTTCTTGTGGGGTTATCAGTGGCGAAATCAATAGCCTATGTAAAAAATGTACCTATGATAGGGGTACATCACATTAAAGGTCATATCTCTGCTATCTTTCTGGAAGAGGACAATATGGATTTCCCCTTTATATCATTGGTAGTTTCTGGTGGGCACACGAGTCTATACCTGGTTCATGATTTGGATAACTGCCAGTTGCTGGGTCAGACCAGAGATGATGCTGCCGGAGAAGCCTTCGATAAGGTTGCCAAGCTTTTAAAGCTGGGATACCCGGGAGGGATTGTAATTGATCAACTGGCTAAAGAGGGGAATCCTAGGGCAGTTGACTTCCCTAGGGCTTTCATGTCCCATAACTCTCTCGACTTCAGTTTTAGCGGGATAAAAACAGCAGTTTTAAATTACGTAAGAACCCGTTCCAAGGAAGTAATATCCGGTCAGATCCATGATATTGCTGCGAGTTTTCAAGAAGCAATAGTTGATGTCCTGGTTATTAAGACTCTTACAGCGGCATTAAGTAGTAGTGTCGATACAATTGTTCTTGCTGGCGGAGTGGCATCCAATACCAGCCTTCGTAGCAGATTGAAGGAAATGGCTGAAGAAAAAGGCATAAAAGTATTTATACCTTCCCCTATTCTTTGTACCGACAATGCGGCAATGATTGCAGGGATTGGTGATCACTATTTAAGGAAAGGGATTACGTCATCCATGGACATAAACGCTGTTTCCAGGTGGCCAAGATAGTATGGTTTCTTTATTAAACCAATTTAAAAATTATAAAGTCCGCCCAAACAAAAGATTGGGGCAGAATTTTCTTGTAGATGAGGGAATACTGGACGAGATTATAGACCTTTATGATTTAAAAAAGGATGAAGTGATTGTTGAGATAGGGGCAGGTTTAGGGGCTTTAACCACACGGTTGGCTTCAAGAGTTCGAAAGGTGCTTGCCATTGAGATTGATAACGCCCTGGTAGACTTATTAAAGAATAAGATTATCAAGGATAAGAGTATCGAAGTCATCAATGAAGACATTTTAAGCTTCGACTTTTCTAAAGTTGCAGAACTATATGGATGTAAAATAAAGGTGTTAGGTAATATACCCTATAGTATCTCTGCACCTTTGCTTTTTAAGTTGCTAGAATACAAGAACTATTTGTCTATGGCAATCTTAATGTTTCAAAAGGAAGTGGCTAACAGATTAGTTGCCAATCCTGGGACAAAGGATTATGGGGTACTGTCGGTCTTCTCTCAAATAAGCGCTGCAGTTTCAAAAGAGCTATTAATTCCCAGATACTCTTTTTACCCTCAGCCTAAAGTGGATTCTGCTGTGGTAAGGTTTGTTTTTTCTGATTCTTTCATTAAAGGAATTAAGGATGAACGGATTTTTAAAAGAGTGGTAAGGGCGTCTTTTGCACAGAGAAGGAAAACACTAAAAAACACCCTGAAGAATACTCTAAATCTCGATATAATTTTTAGCGACGTGCTAAATGCAGTAAAGGCATGCGGGATTGACCCGGAGCGGAGAGGGGAGACCCTTAATTTGGAGGAGTTTAAGGATCTGGCTAACTGCCTGGCTGATAATAAAAAGGGCTTTAAAATGAAAAAAATTTCTGAAAAAAATTCTTGACATCCCGCAATTATTAGGATAATCTGCCAGTTAACGTTAACTGTTAACTCACGCCTCTTAAATCTTAAAAAATGGTCAATGTTATTAATAAGAAGTATGTACTTGACTCTCTCTTATTTATCTATAACATATCGAATTTGTAATATTTTTCAGTAATTTTTAGGAGTGATTTTTGTTGAAAAAAGCAGAGGAAAGTACATCTGAAGGGCGCGAGTTTAAGAAAACAATGACAATCAAAGAACTTGCCGAGAAAGTTAAACTCACGCCTCGATCTATTCGCTATTATGAAGAAATAGGCATATTGGGGGGGATTTCAAGGGATCCTTACAATCGAAGGAGATATACCGAAAGAGACGTCTATTTTTTAAAATTGCTCAAGAGGGCAAAAAGTCTGCTTGGCCTTAGCCTGAATGAGATCAGTGAATTATCGTCACTCTTTCAATCTCCGGATCCGACGGAGAAGGAAGTGATTGAACGCTCCATCGAGATGTTGAAGGAACATATCAAGAGAGTTTCTGCTCAAGAAGAACAGCTTAAAGTTAGTAAAAGCATCCTGGTTAACGAGTCTGAAAGGCTGCAATCACTCCTGAAGCAAAGAGACAAAAGAAAACGGTAGTTTAGTAAACCTTGCATCAACAATCGTGGGAGGTTGGATTATGAGTATTCAAGAGATATCAGGAACACAGGAGAAACTGGAGAGAAAAGTTGGTGGTGATTCTGACCGGACTATCAAAGGTGATGGGAAGACCCAGTCGGGTATTGAGGTAAAAGAAGTCTACTGCCCAGAAGACATCGCCCACCTGAACTATGAAAAAGATATAGGTCGGCCTGGGGAGTTTCCCTATGTGAGAGGATCGTATCGGAGGATGTATCGGGAAAGGCTGTGGACCTCTGGAAATCCCCTGATTGGAGGTAGTACGCCTTATATGGAGGAAAAGGGAATTTCGAGCGAGGACTACATGCGGGAGATGATTCGCCTGGGCATATTGTGCTCTGCCATCAGGACCGGGGGAGATTACCATAACCTTGCAACTGTTGATCCGGATCATCCTCTTGTCAAATATGACATCGGCAATTGTGCGGGGACTTTTTTTTCTGTGTGGCAGATATTCCATGGCAGGAAGAAGCACTATCAGCTCATCCTGGAGAGGAGCGTAAAGGATGGGCTTGTCTTCGAGTTCGGACACCAGGTCGGCCCTGCTGATGTGTGCGAGTTTTCTATGTGCCTCGCCGGAATCGAGATTATGGGGCTTAACCCCAAAGAATTCCATGGCAATATGGTAAATGACCCCCTTACATCCCATATCAATCAGTGTATGCTTTATAAACAGCCCCTGGAGGTAGGATTCCGGGTGTCGGTAGACGCCCAGGAATATGCCTATAGAAACATACATAAGTATAGGCCAACCAATGGTGGTTGTGCCTATGACCTCAGAGAGGCTGGGATTAATACGTTCCAGGAGTTGGGCTTCCGTTTTGGCAATTTTATTGAATATTCGGATGAACTTGTACGTCGTGGGTTGAGTTTTGAAGAATTTGGAAATCGTCCTGCCATGGCATTCAGCGGCGAGATCGACTTCTTTGAGACTATATGTAAATTGAGGGCAGCCCGACGTATGTGGGCCAGGATAGGTCGGGATCGTTATGGTGCTGATACATCAAAGATGAAGTGTCCCCCTGTTGGTACAAACTGTGCCGGGGATTCAATGACCCAACGACAGCCAATCTTAAACGTGGTTCGTCAGACCATTGAGGCAATGGCCAGCGTCTTGGGCGGGGTTAATGGAATGGAGATGAAGGCATATACGGAGGCAGTAAGTCCCCCTACTACAGAGGGGTGGATCGTAAACAGGGGAATTGAAAAGATTCTGGCAGAAGAGGCGAACATTCCGTTGGTATCAGATCCACTTGGAGGGTCATACTATGTTGAATGGCTGACCAATCATATAGAGGAAAAATCAATGGAACTTCTCCAGAAGATTCTGGACATGGGGGGTATGAGAGCCTGTATCAAGAATGGGTGGATACAGAAAGAGGTGGAAAGAGCAGCACAGGAGAGAGCCAGGGAACTGGAAGAAGGTCGAAAAATCCGTGTGGCAGAAAACGCTTATGAGGATCTAAATGATTACCCCATCCCACTACCCGGGTTTGATTTTGAACGGGGCAAGCAGGGTAAAGGCTACACGACAAAACAGGAAAAAGACTGGAGTGAGTGGTATGATTTCATGAAGAGCCGGGATGTTAAGGAAACCGCACCATCCTTGAGAGAACTCTATCAGGTGACCAAATCGGGGAAAAACGTTCTGCCGGCTATGATAAAGGCTTTTAAGTGCAATGCTACTATTGGAGAAGTCATGGGTGTGGTTCGGGAAGGCATGGGCTTCCCATATGATCAGTTCGAAATGGTATCACGCCCTGATTGGCTATACTACGATTAAAGGGAGGAGAATATTATGGCGGAGAAACCTGTTCGACTTGTACTTGCCAAATTGGGACTTGACGACCATATCAGGCCCTTACAGGTGCTATCGTATGCCTTTCGCGATGCGGGGATGGAAGTTGTATACCTTGGGTGTTTTCAGACACCACAGACGGTTGTTGAAACAGCGGCTATTGAGGATGTAGACGCAATCGGGCTGAGTTTCCATACGTTAAGCTACTTTGGCTGGATCGATGAAACTATGAATGTCCTTAAAGAAAAAGGGATGGACTCCCGGGTTAGCGTATTTGTTGGGGGAACTATTCCTCCTGAAGACACATCCGCATTGGAAGCTATTGGAGTTCGCGGGGTCTTTCTACCTGGCGTTAGCCTGGGCAGCATCGTGGACCAGATCAAGCAAACGGTCTCCCAGGTGAGAGACAGTGGAGGCAAAACGGTATGAAAGAGGTTGAAAATGAAGACAATCTGAAACTGTTTGACAAAGCCAGATCAGGAGATAGGATCGCTATGGGGAGACTTCTTTCCGTGGTTGAAAATCAGGCAATAGAAACCCTGGATCTTATTCAGAAAAAAGGGGTTCTCTCCCATGATTGCTGTATAATAGGGTTGACAGGTCCCCCAGGAGCTGGGAAAAGCTCCTTGATTGACTGCCTCCTAGATATTTGGAAAAAGGAACAAAAGAAGGTTGCTGTACTGGCGGTTGATCCGAGCAGCCCGTTTTCGGGTGGGGCAGTGCTGGGGGATAGAGTTCGGATGCTAAGCCATTGTCATGATAAGAACATCCTGATCAGGAGTCTTGGAACGCGTGGTCATCTTGGGGGGCTGTCTGCGTGTATCGGAGAGGCAATAGAAGTTTTGATTGCCCTTGGTATGGAGATTGTCCTGATTGAGACTGCCGGAGCAGGCCAGATCGATGTGGAGATAGCAGAGGTTACAGATACAACGATCGTGGTCCTTGTTCCCGGCTGGGGTGACACTATGCAGGTTGCGAAGGCTGGTCTGCTTGAGATAGCAGACATATATGTAATCAACAAAATGGACCAGCCTGGAGCAGAAACGGCGGCCCGGGACATTGAACTGATGCTGGATTATCGTCAGACCTCCGGCTGGATTCCTAAGGTTACCCAGACAAGAGCGGACACTGGCGATGGGGTGGACAAACTGTGGCAGCATATCCAAGAACATCAGGATTATCTCACTACTTCGGGGGAAAGGATGACTCGTCGTCAGCGTCATATCGGTTATCTGATCCGGCGGATGGCATTTGCTCAGCTTTCTTCAACATGGAACAAGGCTACACTATGGGATCTGGCAGGTAGGGTTATGTCAAAGGAAATCGACTTCACACAGGCCACGAATATAGCACTGGAAATGCTGCGGAATGATGTAAAAGAGGTCTTGAACGAGATTTATTGAGCGAACAAATCTTCTTAAGGCACTTTTATAATGGATAAAAAGGTTAAGCTAACTATTGATAATATAGAATTGAAATTTGGTGGAGTTCAAGCCCTCTCATGCGTTAGTCTCGAGGTAAGAGAGGGAGAGATTCTTGGTATTATAGGTCCAAATGGGGCTGGGAAGACCTGTATCCTAAACTGCATCAATCGATTTTATCGGCCACAGAAAGGGGATATATATTTTGAAGGCGAGAGGATTACCCATTTGCCCCCATATAAGATTGCCAAGCTGGGAATTGCTAGGACCTTTCAAAACATAGAACTTTACACCGGACTCAGTGCCCTGGATAATCTTATGGCAGCAAGGCATATCCATATGAGGCGCGGGGCACTGGCTGCTGCCTTACACTTTGGACCAACCCGCAGGGAGGAGATAGAGAATCGGAAGGTGGTAGAGAAGATTATTGATCTTCTGGAGTTAGAAGGAATAAGGAAAAAAGTTGTGGGGTCTCTTCCTTATGGTCAGCGAAAGAGGGTTGACCTGGGCAGGGCTCTGGTTATGGAGCCAAAGCTCCTCCTGCTCGATGAACCTATGGCAGGGATGAATGTTGAGGAAAAAGAAGATATGGCTCGGTTTATCCTGGATATCTTTGAACTGAGAAAGATTCCCATCGTCTTAGTGGAACACGATATGGGGGTAGTAATGGATATTGTTAACAGGGTTGTTGCCCTTGATTTTGGAGAGAAGATCGCCGAAGGGACCCCTCTGGAGATAAAGAATAACCCCGCGGTGATTAAGGCATATTTGGGGAAAGATGAAGCGTAAGTATATCCCATGCAAGAGGGAAAAGTGACAGTAGAAGACACGTTACCAAAGATTTTAAGGAGAAATTACAGAAAATATAGAGACAAAAAGGTAGCCATGAGGGTAAAAGATGAGGGTATCTGGCGGAGCTACACATGGAAGGATTATTATGAAAAGGTGAAATACTTTTCCCTCGGCCTTATTAATCTGGGGCTTCAAAGGGGTGATAAGGTTTCTATATTGGGGGAGAACAAGCCTGAATGGTATTGGGCTGAACTCGCCGTTCAATCTGCCGGTGCCACCGTAGTGGGTATATTCACCGATTGTACACCTCAGGAGGTCAAATATTTCGTTGAACATTCCGATTCCAGATTCGTGGTTGTCCATGACCAGGAACAGGTGGACAAGCTTCTGGAGATCAGGAATGAGCTGCCCATGCTCATAAAGGTAATCTACTGGGACACTAAAGGTCTTTGGAGTTACCGCGACCCGATACTGATCAGCTTTGATGAAGTCGTGGAGATTGGTTGCGCGGAGGAAAGGTATCACCCTAATCTCTTCGATGAAAATATAGATAAGGGCAGTGCCGGTGATATCGGCGTGATATGTTATACCTCCGGCACAACAGGGCTTCCAAAAGGTGCCATGCTTAGTCAGAAATGGTTGGTAGGTGGGGTTATTGAATGGAGCAATATGGATGGATGGGCAAACAGGGGATATGAGTACCTCTCCTTTATCCCCCCAGCGTGGGTGACAGAGCAGGCTCTTGGAATATCCGGTTCTCTTCTGGCAGACGTAGTTGTTAATTTCCCGGAGAAACCAGAGACAGTCCAGGAAGACCTGAGGGAAATAGGCCCGGATATCCTCTTCTATGGCGCCAGGTTATGGGAGAACGTGAATAGGATGGTTCAGGCAAGGATGATCGATTCTACCTTCTTAAGGCGATTCATATACCGGTTATTCCTTCTTTTGGGGTACAGGGTAGTCGATCATCAATCTAATAAAGGGAAAGTCAGCCTTTTTGGGAAGATTCTTTATCTGGTTGCCTACCATGCCGTTTTCAGGCAACTGCGTGACAATCTGGGATTGTCAAATGTTAAAGTGGTTTATTCAGCAGGGGGAGCCATAAGCCCTGAGATTATCCGTTTTTTTCAAGCCCTGGGAATTGGCATAAAGCTCTTCTATGGTGGTACAGAATTAGGACTTATCTCTGCTCCTCGTCAAGGAGATATAAAGCCCGAGACATCGGGTACCCCTGTTCCATGGGCAGAAGTGATGCTGTCCGATGAGGGAGAGATCCTTGTGAAGAGCGAATATATGTATTCGGGCTATTACAAAGATCATAAGGCAACAGAGGCAAAGCTCAGGGATGGGTGGTATTGCACCGGTGATTTTGGTTATCTCAATGATGAAGGTCATCTGATAGTTATCGACCGCATGGATGATCTCAAGACCCTGTCCAGCGGAAAGAAATTCTCCCCGCAGTATACAGAGATAAGACTGAGATTCAGCCCGTATATCAAAGATGTCCTTGTTGTGGGCGGAAAGGACAATGCATATGTTGGTGCACTGATCGATATTGACATAGAAAATGTTGGCAGGTTTGCCGAAGCCAAACACATTCCCTATACTACCTTCACTGATCTTTCCCAGAAAGATCAGGTCATCGAACTTGTGAGGGGAGAAATCAAAAAGGTAAACAGGACACTACCGGAATGGACAAGGATAAAGAGATTTGTCAATCTGCATAAGGAATTCGATGCGGATGAGGCAGAGCTTACCCGGACGAGAAAGTTAAGGAGGACCTTTGTTGAAGATCGCTATGGAAACCTTATAGCTGCCCTCTATGGAGAGGATAAAGAGTACAATGTAGATGCACTTATTACTTACCGTGATGGCAGAAGGGGGGTCATAAAAACGGCCATCAAAGTAAATAGTGTTGACGAGGTGACTGGATGATGGAGTTTGTAAAGTTAGTTATTAGCGGCATGATGATTGGTGGTCTTTATGCCTTGGTTGGGGCAGCCGTTGTCCTGGTTTACAAGTCGACCGAAGTAGTGAGTTTGGCTCACGGCCAGCTCCTGGCATTCGGGGCACTTTTATTCTGGATATTTTTGGTACCGTTGGGATTTCCTCTATGGTTCAGTCTGCTTCTGACCTTTGCCTTTGCTGCCTCTATTGGGCTTCTGGTAGAGCGCTTTGCAATGCGTCCATTGATAGGACAACCCGCATTTACTGCTTTTCTTATGACCTTTGCCGTCTTTGTGGCAATGGACGGTGTCTTTCAACTCATCCTGGCAGGTGAATCAAGGGCGTATCCATCCTTTTTACATCTCAGGATGCTCAAGATAGGTGGTTTAGGTATACCCCTGGCGGGGCTCCTCAGCTTTGGGCTAGTTCTCTTGTTATTCCTCATCCTTGCGGGTTTCTTCAGGTATACGAAGACAGGGCTGGGCATGAGGGCAACGGCTGATGACCATCAGTTAGCCCAGGCCACAGGTATAAGGGTGAGAAATATCTTTTCCATAATATGGATTATTTCTGCTGTGGTGGCCGCGGTTGCAGGTATTGCCACAGCCAATGTAATGGATATTTATTATCCTCTGCCCTATATTGGTATAAAGGGATTGATAGTAGCTCTGTGTGGTGGGTTGAACTCTCTGGCTGGCGCCCTTCTTGGTGGACTGATGCTGGGGGTGTTGGAAGAGATGGGGGCAGGCTATCTGGACCCCATTGTTGGTGGTGGGGTTAAAGAAGTGGCTGCCTACGTTATGCTGCTCCTGGTTTTGCTGATCAAACCCTATGGTTTTTTTGGACTAATCAGGATAGAGAGGATATAATATGCGCCCCTGCGGTGTTTTTGATGAGACTTATGGTCAGGATATAGCCATTATCAGGACTAAACGGCATTGGGGGGCATTGATTGCTTCTTTAATATTTTTCTTCGCCTTTCCCCTTTTTGGCTCCTATTATATTATAAGCTTCATAAACTATCTCAGTGTTACTGTTATTGTTGTCCTTGGTCTCCAGATTGTTAGCGGCTATTGCGGCCAGATATCTTTCGGTCAGGCCGCCTTTATGGCAGTGGGGGCTTACACTTCAGCTATCCTGACTACCAAATTGGGGGTGTCCTTCTGGATTGCATTGCCTCTCTCCGGTGTTGTTGCTGGTTTGATCGGGATTGTCGGGGGTGCTCCTTCCCTCAGGGTTAAGGGGTTTTACCTGGCGATGGCGACCATTGCCATCCATTTCGTGGTCATGTGGCTCATCCTCCACCTTGAGATAACAGGGGCTACGCGCGGGCTGAATCCTCCCCCACCAAAACTGGGCAATCTGGTCTTTGATAGTGATGAAAGTATGTACTATATAATTGTATTTATTATGTTACTGATGACGTATGCTGCCAGAAATCTGGTCAGGAGTAAAGTAGGCAGGGCATTTGTGGCTATTCGGGATAACGACCTGGCAGGAGAGGTCATGGGTATTAATCTCTATTATTATAAGTTCCTTGCCTTCTTCATCTCCTGCTTTTATGCTGGTATTGCTGGCTCTTTATGGGCTCACTGGATGCAGGTAGTACATCCCGAGCAATTTACCCTCTTTCATGCACTCTGGTATGTTGGGATGATAATTATCGGTGGTATGGGCAGCATCCCTGGCGTCTTTTTCGGTGTCATTTTTGTACGTGCCCTGGATGAACTGGTAATGTTTGCCTCTCCGCCTTTGGCAGCAGCTTTTCCCTGGGTCGGAATGGCTCCTGCTGCATCTCTGGGTATTGTCGCTTTTGGCATAGTACTTATCCTTTTTCTGATCTTTGATCCCAGAGGACTGGCTCATCGGTGGGAGATTTTCAAGGCATCATACAGGATCTATCCATTTATCTATTGAGATAATACTTGTGAAAATATGGAAAGGAGGTCAATATTGAATTAAAGATCATACTTACTATTAAGACAATGTGAAGAAGTTAGAGAGGAGGATTTATATGAAAAAAAGAGGCTTATTGACAACATGTGTTACAGGTGCTGTTTTTTCGTTACTATTATTAACACTCTTTGTTCCATATGGCGAGGCTAAGGAGAAGTACGTCACCTATCTCAGTTTGGCTGATTACACTGGCCCTATTGCTGGTCTTAACGTACCAGGCGATCAGGGTTGCAGCGATTACTTTAAGTATCTAAATGAAAAGGGTGGTGTCAATGGCGTGAAAATAGAGTTTATCGGAGTGGATACCCGCTATGACATAGCTCGGGGGGTATCAGCCTATAAGAGGTACCGAAAGGCACATAAACTTCTCGTTGTAAATCCTATAAACACCGCAGTAGTAAGGGCACTTTATCCTTTAATCAAGAAAGACAATCTTCTAACACTGGCTACCATTGATGGCGAGTTTCAGGCAAACATTGGCAGGGCATTCCTCTGGGGACCCCCTTATCAGGATACCTTTGCTGCTACCCTTGACTGGATGGTAAAGGACTGGAAGGACAAGAGGAAATCAGGTATGCCAAAAGTGGGTTATATGGCTTGGGATTCCGCAGGTGGTAGAGAATCTCTTCGCGGTGGCAAAGAATATGCTGAAAAACTTGGAGTAACTTTGCTAACCCCGGAATTCTTTCCCCCGGGAACACTTAAACACGATGTTTATCTGAACAGGCTGGCTGATGCCGGGGCAAATTACATTTATCTTACCGGGGTTATTGATCCCACACCAACCAATATCATCAGGGATGCCTGTGCGCTGGGGTTGACCAAGAATATCCAGTTCATTTGTGACCAGTGGGGTCCCACCGAGAGTGTTGGTATCCGGGCACATCCGGAAGTTGTAGAAGGAGTAATTATCGCGTCTTTCCTTATTCGCGGGGCTGAGATACAGAGGCATCCCCTGGCAAAAAAACTCTGGACAAAGTACCACAAGAATCCCATTACCGACATAAACGAACTCTATGGCGTCGGGATGACCTGGGCGATGAATTTTGAAGCCGCGCTGAAGATAGCATTAAAAGAGGTTGGCTATGAAAAACTGGATGCTGAGGCTATGTATCGTGCTTACCAGAAGCTCACCGGCAATGATTTGAAGGGCTTAATTGGTCCTTGTGCTTACGGCCCCAAATCACGGCGAGGGAGCACGGATGTAAAGTTTTACCAGGTCAAAGGTGGTAAGGTTATCCCTATAACTAAGTGGCGGAAAGCGCCTGATGCCGTAGCCTTGTACAAGTGGTAAAGGCTGAGCGATCAGAAAGAAAGGAGGAAGAGAGATGATAAAATTTAAAAAGATGTCTATTATACTTCTGACAGTATTGATCTTAGCCTTACCTTTGAGTGCCTCTAAGTCTCAGTCTCCACCTTCAAAGACAAAGGCAACTGTTACAGTAACTCCGGCAAAGGTAGAGTTAGCCTTCCCAGCGATCCTGAAAGTGCCTATTGAATTCAGCGGTTCTGGCTGGGAAGCTAAGGAAATGATTGTGATAGAGATGGTTCTGCCACCAGATGTGAAAATACCAGGAATTGAACCAGGAGAGGATGCTGCCATTGCCCATGCGTATGCTGATGATGCTGGTGACTTTAAGACATCCATGGCGACTATGGCAAAAATCATCACTATCTACAGAGGTACTATAGCGCAGACCCTTGCTCTCGACCCAAAGTCTCTTAACCCTATTCCCCCCGGGGTTTATACCATTAAGGCGTCAGGGGCTGAGTCAGAACAGGTCTCTACAACCACTATAGAATTCTTGAAGCCAGCTCCAAAGTAGAGAAGGAGAGCATTGAGCAGTTACAATTGACATGATAGTTATTCAAGGAGATTGGAATGCTGAGGCTAAACAACATTGAGGTTACTTACAGTGATGTTATCCTTGTGCTGAAGGGGGTCTCTCTGGATGTGCCTGAGGGAAAAATCATTTCTCTACTGGGAGCCAATGGTGCAGGAAAGACTACTACCCTGAAGGCTATCTCTGGGCTGCTTCATACGGAGCTGGGGGAGGTAACCGATGGCAGTATTGAGTTTAATGGGGTAAGAATAGACAGGAAAAGCCCTGAAGATGTTGTCCAGATGGGAATCGTGCAGGTTATGGAGGGGCATAGGTTATTTGAACATCTCACAGTCGAAGAAAACCTGTTGACAGGGGCATTTTCCCGAAGTGACAGGTCAGCGATTAAAAGGGATCTGGAATTGGTTTACAGCTATTTCCCTCAGATAGAAGACCTCAGGTATCAGACAAGTGGCTATCTTTCAGGTGGAGAAAGGCAGATGCTGGTGATGGGGCGTGGTCTTATGGCCCGCCCCAAAGTTATGCTGCTAGATGAGCCTTCTCTTGGGCTCAGCCCTGTGTTGATGGGGGAGATTTTCAAGATAGTGAGACGTATTAATGCTGAGGAGAACACCTCTATTTTATTGGTAGAACAAAACGCCAGAATGGCGTTGGACATCTCAGAATACGGTTACGTAATGGAAAACGGCAGAATAGTTTTAGATGGTCCCACTGAGAAGTTAAAAGAGAACGAAGACATCAAAGAGTTCTATCTGGGACTCAGTGAGATGGGGAAAAGAAAGAGCTACAAGGATGTGAAGCACTACAAGAGAAGGAAGAGGTGGCTGGGATAAAAAGGGATAGCATATAGAGTCTGAAGGATTCTTAAGGTTTATTGGGCATCTGCACCAGGATTTCCATGATAGTTTTTTTGCAGATGCCTTTTTTATTTGACAAAACTCAAATGTTTTTCTATAGTTAAGCAGTTTTCATATCTTGCTTCCCATTTGCTTGCTTTTTTATTGTGTATTTATACTTCGGAAAAACGAATAGAAGATTATGAATATAGATGCCAATACTAAAATTACAGGTATCCTGGGGCATCCTGTTCACCACTCTCTTTCACCCTTTATGCATAATACTGTATTTAAACATCTGGGTCTGAATTACGTTTATCTGCCCCTCAATGTAACACCAGAGGATTTAAAGGATTCAATAAATGCCATTAGATGTCTTAAGATTGTTGGCGTCAATGTAACAATCCCTCACAAGGAAAAGGTAATAGCGTATCTGGACAGAATTGATACAGAGGTGGAGTTGATAGGTGCAGTAAATACTGTTAAAAATATTGATGGCGAACTGGTAGGATTTAATACAGACGGACAGGGTTTTGTAGAATCCCTGAAAAATGATCTTGGTTTTAGTCCCAAAGGTAAAAGCATATTAATGGTAGGTGCAGGTGGGGCGGCCAGAGGGATATTAGTTAGTCTAGCATTAAGTGGTGCCAAAAAAATATATGTTACTAACAGGACTTATAACAGAGCGGAAAAGTTGACAGAAGAATTCTCTGACAGGTTTCCTTCAGTAAAATTTTTTGCCCTGCCTTTAGATAATAATGCCCTGAAGAATTGTCTTGGTGATACCGACCTGCTTATAAATACTACCTCTGTTGGGATGAACGGCGATTCTTTGAACCTGCCTCTTGGTTATTTGCCTGAGAGTACTGTGATATACGATATAGTCTATAACCCCTTAAAGACTCCTCTGTTGCTGGAAGCAGAAAAAGCTGGTTTAACCACTCACAATGGATTGGGGATGCTGGTCTTTCAGGGGGCTTTGAGTTTTAAAATTTGGACGGATGTAGATGTACCTGTTAAATTGATGAGAGACATACTTGCTGAGAGATTAAGTCTCTTCCCCTTGACATCAGGTAGTAGCCTAAGTTAAAATGTCTGGAAAACAGATTGTATTGCCGGGAGTGTAAATGGTTAGAAGATTGGGCAATTTACTTGTCAAGAAGAAGCTGATCTCACTGGAACAGCTTGAAATGGCATTGGAAGAAGAGAGAAATTCCGGTGGGCGATTAGGATACAACCTTGTCAAGTTGGGTTTTTTGAAAGAGAGCGATCTGACCTCTTTTTTAAGTACCCAGTATAATGTTCCCCCCGTCACCCTTTCGGAATTCGACATTGATCCTGAGATTATTAAGCTCATACCTGCCAGTATAGTCCAGAAATATCAGTTGATTCCTATTAATAAGATTGGCTCAACCCTGATTGTTGCTATGTCGGACCCTTCAAATATCTTTGCTATAGATGATATCAAATTCCTTACCGGTCTTAATATCGAAGTTGTAGTTGCATCGGAGAATTCAATTAGATCTGCTGTAGATAAATATTATGATTCTTTTGCATCATTCTCTGATGTTATCTCCAGCCTTGATGTTACAGGAGTTGAATTCGTTAAGGATGAAGAGGAAGTAAATATTAGTGAACTCGAAAGGGCTAGCGAGGATGCCCCTGTTGTTAAACTGGTTAATCTAATCTTAACAGATGCCATAAAAAAGGATGCAAGTGATATCCATTTGGAAACCTATGAAAAGAGCTTCAGAGTAAGGATGAGAATGGATGGGGTATTATATGAGATAATGAAGCCCCCCATGAAGCTGAGGAATGCCATAATATCCCGAATCAAGATTATGTCTAATCTTGATATAGCTGAGAGGAGGTTGCCGCAGGATGGAAGGATTAAGTTAAGAATCGGGAGAGGGAAAGAGATGGATTTTCGGGTATCAGTACTGCCTACCCTCTTTGGAGAGAAAGTTGTTCTTCGTTTGCTGGACAAATCAAGTTTGCAATTGGACATGACTAAATTGGGGTTCGAAGAAGATGCATTAAAAAAGTTTAGTGAAGCTATTTATAAACCTTTTGGTATGATTCTGGTAACAGGTCCTACCGGAAGCGGAAAGACAACAACCCTTTATTCAGCCTTATCAGACTTAAATAAGGTTTCTGAGAATATCTCTACTGTTGAGGATCCCGTGGAGTTTAACCTCCACGGAATTAATCAGGTTCAGGTACATGAGGAGATTGGTCTGACCTTTGCTGCTGCCCTTAGATCCTTTTTACGTCAGGACCCTAACATTATTATGGTTGGAGAGATCAGGGATTTTGAAACAGCGGAGATAAGTGTTAAGGCTGCCCTTACCGGTCATTTAGTGTTAAGTACCCTCCATACCAATGATGCGCCTGGAGCAGTTAGCAGGCTCTTAAATATGGGAGTTGAACCATTCCTTGTTGCATCTTCGGTAAACCTGATTCTGGCGCAGAGATTAGCCCGCAGGATATGCCCGGAATGTAAAGAGCCTTTGAAGGTTTCTAACCGGACATTGATAGATCTTGGAATTCCAAAGGATGAGGTTCATGATTTAATCTGCTACGCGGGAAAAGGTTGTGCAAACTGTAACAATACCGGATATAAAGGAAGAATAGCGTTGTATGAAGTGATGCCTGTAGAAGATGGGTTAAAAGAATTGATCCTGGATGGGTTTCCTGGTTCTGAGATAAAAAAGAAGGCAATTGCCCTTGGAATGAAAACTTTAAGACAGGGCGGAATTACAAAACTAAAAGAGGGTATTACCACTATTGAAGAGATCTTGAGGACTACGACATGTGACGAATAAAACTATCGATTCACTTGAACGGACAATATCGTTTTTTAAGTAGGGATCATCTCCAAAAAAGTTGGTGAAATCATGACGATTCAAGTAGTCAAGGATTCAAGGGGAATATGTAGGACAGCCGTCTCGGCTGTCTATAAATACAGGGCTTTAGATAAAGACTGAATAGTTACATGGGAGAAGAACCTTAAGGAGCTAAATCATGCCAGTATATGTCTGGGAAGGGAAAACACGGCAGGGAAAGATTTTGAAAGGGGAAATTGAGGCAGTTTCGGAATCTGCTGTGAGGATGCAGCTTAGAAGACAAAAGACTGTACCAACGAAGATCAAGGCAAAGCCAAAAGACCTATTCGAAAATATTGCTTTTTTTCAACCAAAGGTTACAGAGAATGATTTGGTTATCTTTACCCGTCAGTTTTCTACTATGATAGACGCTGGACTTCCTTTGGTACAGGCACTTGATATACTCGCATCCCAACAGGAGAACAAGACCTTTAAAAAGATACTTGTTCAGATAAAAGAGGATATAGAAGGAGGCTCGACTTTTACCGATGCCCTTAAAAAACATCCGGACCTATTCGATGAATTGTATGTCAACTTAGTTGCGGCTGGTGAAGTGGGAGGTATATTAGATTCTATCCTGAATAGACTGGCAAACTATATAGAAAAGGCCATAAAGCTAAAGAAGAAGGTTAAAGGGGCGATGGTCTATCCTATTAGCATCTTGGGTGTTGCTGTTATTGTAGTTGTTGTATTGCTTGTTTTTGTCATACCAATTTTCCAAAAGATGTTTATGGAGTTTGGAGCAGCACTCCCAGCCCCTACCCAAATCGTAATTAAGATTAGTGAACTAATGAAGAGCAGCATTTTATATATTGCCGGCGGTCTATTCGCATTGGGAGTTGCCTTCAAAAAATTCTATGCTACAGAAAAGGGAAAAACTATCATTGATGATCTTGTCCTTAAACTCCCTGTATTTGGTTCGTTGACAAGGAAAGCTGCGGTTGCTAAATTTACAAGGACATTGGGGACTATGATTTCCAGTGGTGTACCAATATTGGATGGTCTGGACATTACAGCTAAGACTGCGGGGAATAAGACAGTGGAAAAAGCAGTATACCAGACAAAAGCAGGCATCAGTGAAGGCAGAACCATAGCTGAACCTCTTGCTGAGAGCGGGGTTTTCCCACCCATGGTAGTAAGAATGATAGCCGTCGGGGAAGCTACCGGTGCACTGGATGCCATGCTTTCAAAGATCGCAGACTTCTATGATGATGAAGTCGATGCCGCAGTTGATACTTTGACTGCCATGCTTGAACCTATGCTAATGGTTTTTTTGGGGGTTGTTCTTGGCGGCTTGGTAATAGCCATGTATCTTCCTATATTCAAGATGGCAGCAGCTATTGGTTAAAATACAAATCTCCAAACCGGATATTCTCTGGAAGTAATCAATGATTGATATACCGTTATCAGGAATGTAAAAAGGTAGCTACTTTGATTCTCGGTTAGCAAATGGATTTTTTTGCAGTTTGGATGAATCAATAAGGCAGAACAAGAGCTTACTTAAGAATGATGAACAATAAATCAAACAGAAGAAATTTCACACGTTTTCCAATAGAGTTTGTGCTGGAAGTGTCTGCCAAAGACATTGGGGGAAACAATTATAAGGAAAAGACCATTTTAAAGGATATTTCCGGGGGAGGAGCCAAATTTATGAGCCTGCAAGCTGGCAAATATTTTCTTGGCCAACCATTGGAAATTACCATTTATCTGCCTGAAGCCAATGGCATAAAGGCCCGTATGAAAGGGAAAGCAACTGTTGTCCGGATAGATATGCCGGGCAATTCAGATATTAGTGACAGGAGTCAGGAAATAGAGATAGCTGTCAGAATAGATACCCTGCTAGATTTTGAACGGCTTGATGTAGAAACGTAGGCAACCCACAAAAACCCCTAGGGAATCTGAAAGGTTATCAATGATAAGATCAAAGTATCGAGATTACAGAAGTTTTTACGGAAAGACCCGGATTATTTTTGCTTTATTGGGGTTTATCCCTTTTCTCCTGGTTATCTATATGTTTATTTGTGAAAAAATAGACTTGACTGAAACGATGATTATATTTTTGGCGTTGATACTATTTTCTATTTTGGCAGGCTTCTCTCTTATGAGAAGGTCTGCCGACCAGCTCGTTAGCCTGTCCAGAGAAATAGCTGTAGTTCAAGCCGAAGAAAAGGAGGAGCCGATCCGGGTAGAGGCTGATCAGGAGCTAAACGATATCGCCGATCATTTTAACTCCCTGCTGAAAAAATTGCAGCAGCTTAACCGGAACATCAGAGAGCAAAATATCCAGCTTCTAACATATGCCCGGGATCTTTCGTTATCCCATAATAATCTGAAGCAGGCATATCTGGAAGCAATTCATCGCCTGGCTATAGCCTCCGAATACCGGGATGAAGATACTGCCATGCATCTCAAACGGATGAGCAATTATTCCGCCATAATCGCCAGGGGGATGGGTCTTAGGGATAAAGAAGTCGATTTAATCCTCTATGCCAGTCCCATGCACGATGTTGGTAAAATCGGCATCCCTGATAATATCCTGTTTAAATCGGATAAGCTAACCCCTGAAGAATTCGAAATCATAAAAACCCATTGCTCCATTGGAGGCAGAATATTAGTTGGTTCGGAATCAGAGATAATCCAGATGGCAGAACAGATTGCCATATCGCATCATGAGAAGTGGAATGGCATGGGTTATCCCTATGGGCTTAAAGGAGAAGAAATTCCTTTGGTTGGCCGCATTACAGCCCTTGCTGATGTCTTCGATGCCTTGACTACAAAGCGGCCCTATAAACCGGCTTTTTCAAATGACAGGGCATATAAGATCATCAGGGAGGAAAAAGGCAAACACTTCGATCCTCAGGTGGTGGACGCATTCTTTCGCAGTTTGGATGAAATTGATGCAGTATACAAAAAGTTCCAAGAATAGGAATGAGTAGTTAAACGCTTCCCCCCCCCCTGCCAATTGTCTACCTAAAAACATCTTTCCAGTCCGAGTTGAGATGCGATTTCTTTTCGTTAGTTCTTAATCTGAGAGCTTTGAAAAATGCCCAATTCTTTTGACTTGACTACAAGAGCAAATTGCGATAACCTTCAAAACTTAAATCATTTTCCTTTAAGAGGTGAAAGGCACAAGATGGATGAGCAGAGTCAACTCATATTACAGAGGGCAAAGAAGATCGAAGATCTGAGGAGAGAAGGTATAAATCCCTACACTAATGACTTTAAAGTGACTCACGTTACTCAGGATATTTTAGAAGAATTTAAAGATAAAAGTAATGAAGACTTAGAAAAGGTAAAGGAGAAATTTTCTCTTGCTGGAAGGGTAATAGCCATTCGAAATTTCGGCAGGGCTATCTTTGTGCATATACAGGACAGAAAAGGTAAGATTCAGGCATACATACGTCAGGATACTATTGGAAAAGAGAATTTTAGAATTTCTAAAAAAATCGATATTGGTGATTTTATTGGTATTCTTGGGGGACCCTTCCGAACCAAGACCCAGGAATTAACGGTATATGTTGATGAGATTAAGCTTTTAACCAAGGCATTGAGGCCCCTTCCAGAAAAATGGCATGGGTTAGCAGATATCGAAACCAGATACCGGCAGAGATACCTCGATTTAATTGTTAACCCCCAGACAAGAGAGGTGCTTTACAAACGGACTCGTATCATACAGCTTATTAGAGAATTTCTTAATGAAAGAGACTTTTTAGAAGTTGAGACTCCAATGATGCAGTCTATACCTGGAGGGGCTACTGCCCGTCCATTCAAAACCTATCATAATACACTGGGTATGGATCTCTACCTGAGAATTGCTCCAGAATTGTATTTAAAACGATTGGTTATTGGTGGATTGGAGAGGGTCTATGAGATTAATCGAAATTTTCGAAATGAAGGAATATCAACCCAGCATAACCCAGAATTTACCATGCTGGAGTTTTATCAGTCCTATGCCACCTATCTGGATTTTATGGATCTCACAGAAGAGTTGTTAACCCGTATTGCAAAGGCGATCTTTAATAATTTAAAATTTGAATATCAAGGAATCAAACTCGATTTTACACCACCCTGGAGACGTTTGACCCTGAAAGAAGCGATAATAAAATACAGTGAACTTAAGGAAGAGGTTCTAGGGGATAAAGAAAAACTGATGGAATATGGGCAAAAGATTGGCATTCAGTTGGATAGAAAAATGCGCTTAGGTAATCTTTTGACCCAGATCTTCGAAGAAGTTGCAGAGCCCAATTTAATTCAACCTACTTTTATTACTCATTACCCCACGGATACCTCTCCCCTGTCTCGTAGAAACGATGAAAACCCGGATGAGGTTGACAGGTTTGAACTTTTTATCTGCGGAAGAGAGATAGCAAATGCCTTTTCAGAACTTAATGACCCAATAGATCAAAAGGAAAGGTTCTTAACAGAACTTCAGCAAAAGGGAGAAACTGATGATGAGTCTGGTATGTTAGACAAGGATTTTATCAAAGCTTTAGAATACGGTATGCCCCCCACTGCTGGTGAAGGCATTGGGATAGACAGGCTGGTGATGCTTTTTACTGATACTTCTTCTATCCGCGATGTAATTCTGTTCCCTCAACTGAGAACCAGAGAGTAAGGGCGTCATTTATGACTCCCGTCATTGCGGGTTCGATAAATCGAACCTCTAAATTTTCGTACCATAGGTGCGATAAGTTCAGGGTAGCATGTCTTACGAATTTTTTATCGGGCTGAGATATTTAAAAGCCAAGAGAAAACAGACTTTTATATCTATTATTACCCTTATATCTGTTGGAGGAGTGGCCGTCGGGGTTATGACCCTGATTGTGGTAATAGGGGTGATGAGTGGCTTTAAGGAGGACCTTACAAGCAAGATTCTTGGATACTATTCTCACATAGTGGTGCTGAAACAGAGCGAAGGATTGGATGATTATGAAGAGATAATAAAAAAAATTGAGAAAGTAAAAAGGGTGAAATCCGCAACTCCATTTATATATACGCAGGCAATGCTGAGTTCAAAATCTGGTTCTCTGGGAGTAGCTTTACGAGGGGTTGATCCTAAAACAATTGGGAAGGTAATAAATATAGGATCGAATATGAAAGAGGGGAGTTTGCTAAACTTAGAAGGGCATGACAATAGTGCTGACTATCCTGGAATTATTATTGGTAAGGAATTATCGAGGAATTTAGGAATCTTCTACGGTGATACGGTAAATCTGATTTCGCCAATGGGCGTTATGACCCCCATGGGTATGGTGCCCAGAATGAAGAAGTTTAAGATTGTTGGTATATTTGAATCCGGGATGTATGAATACGATTCCTCTTTTTTATATATTTCACTGAAGAATGCTCAAGACTTTATTAATATGCCAGGTGTTGTCACGGGTATAGAAGTTAAGACTGATGATATTTATAAAGTTAAAGAGATTGCTTCCAGGATTGTTAGAGATTTAGGTTATTCATATTGGACAAAAGACTGGATGGAAATGAACAGGAATCTATTTGCTGCATTAAAAATGGAGAAAATTACAATGTTTGTAATCTTGGTTCTAATAATTATGGTAGCGGCCTTTAATATAGTTAGTACCCTTATAATGGTGGTTATGGAGAAGAATAAGGATATTGCCATCCTTAAATCTATGGGGGCAACTGCCAGCAGTATAATGAAGATATTTATTATTGAAGGATTAGTAGTTGGAGTTACCGGGACATTGCTTGGAACAATTGGGGGTTATGCTTTGGGTTTCCTCCTCAGTGAATACAAATTTATAAAGCTGCCCAGTGATGTATACTATATATCTACTCTCCCCATTAGAATAGACAGTTTAGATTCCATTTTGATAGCTATCTCTGCCATTGGAATAAGTTTTCTTGCTACTCTGTATCCCTCATGGCAAGCTTCTAAACTGCTCCCCGCTGAAGCTTTAAGGTATGAATAGGAATGAATAACGTATCTATCAGGACAAGAAAACTGTATAAGGTCTTTAAATCCAATAATAAAACAGTAGAGGTTCTCAAAGGCATAGATTTAGATATTAAGAAGGGGGATATGCTGTCTATTCTGGGGGCTTCTGGGGTAGGGAAGAGTACATTGCTTCACATACTTGGAGCAATAGAACGGCCCACTTCAGGCAATGTCTTTTACGGTACCGAAGACCTCTTTTTAATGGACGATAAAAAACTGGCAGGGTTTAGAAACAGAACGATTGGTTTCATATTCCAATTTCATCATCTCCTCCCTGAATTTAATGCCCTTGAAAATACGATGATGCCAGCCTTAATCCGGGGAGTCAAAAAGAAAGATGCCTGTATTGAAGCCGAGAATATACTTCAGAAGGTTGGCTTGAAAGATAGGATTACCCACAAGCCTGGTGAGTTGTCGGGGGGTGAACAGCAACGGGTGGCTATTGCCAGAGCGTTAATACTTAAACCCGAAGTAATACTTGCTGATGAACCCACAGGTAATCTGGACACAAAGACAGGAGACGCAGTACAGGATTTGTTGATTAATTTGAATAGAGAACTGAAGATAACCCTGGTTGTAGTTACGCACAATAACAGACTGGCAGATAAAATGCCTCGCAGGGTAAGCCTATTGGATGGCATGATTGTTTCAGATGTCTTATCGTAATTAAAATTCATAGTGACAACAGCGCACTTAAGTGCGTTGTTTAAAGGGACATTCCACTAGATGTTTAAAAAGATATTGGTTTTTTTGGTGTGCTTTTTGACTTGCCAGGTTGCTTATGGCCAGGAAGCTATAAAAATTGGCATCTTTCCTTTCCAGATT
Source organism: Thermodesulfobacteriota bacterium (assembly GCA_040757775.1). Taxonomy (NCBI): domain Bacteria; kingdom Pseudomonadati; phylum Thermodesulfobacteriota; species Thermodesulfobacteriota bacterium. Next base: position 136,878 of record JBFLWQ010000002.1, on the reverse strand, counting down.
AATAGCCCGGAACCCCTAGGATATTTAAAAGAGAAAATACCAGATATTCTAATCTCTCATATCAAAGAAAGTGAAAGGGTTTCTTTTATAGAAAAATCTGTACTGGAAGCTGAATTAAAGGGGAGATCAGAAGGGGAGATAGCTGAAGATTTTGTAAGGAGAATTGGTGCTAAGATAGGTGCGGATTTCGTAATTTGGGGCAGTTTTACAAATATAGGAAAAGGCATTAGCCTTGATACCAGAGTTTTAGAGATTAAGGGACATAAATCACCTATCAGAATTTATATTGATGGCAAGGATCTGGATAGCCTGACTTCTAAACTTGGTGAGCTGGCAAGACGCATCAAACTAAAATTACTGGGGAAAGATATAATCGTTAAGATATCTATCAAGGGAAACGATAGAATTGAAGCAGATGCCATTAAGCCTCGTATCGAGAGTAAGGAAGGGGATGTCCTCTCACAAAAGACCTTGAGGGAAGATATAAAACGCATTTACGATATGAATTATTTTGAAGATGTGAATGTTGTTAAAGAAGATACTCCTTCGGGCAAGGAAATAAATTTTATTGTTAGTGAAAAACCCTCTATCAAGGAAATTGAGATAAGCGGTAACAGGTTTATTGAAAAAAAAGATATTATGGAGGTTATGAGTATTAAACCCCACACAATTTTGAATTTTAACAAAATAGAGGACAGCATTAAAAATGTACTGAAATTCTACAGAGAAAAAGGGTATTGGGCAGCAGAAGTTGACTATAAAGTGTACTATTTGAAAAGAAAGGAGGCTATAGTAGATTTAAAGATTACGGAGAATAAGAAAACCAAAATAAAGAAGATTAGATTTATTGATAACAAGGCATACAGCGAAAAAGAATTACGGGATATTATTCAGACAGATGAAAAAGGTTTCTTTTCCTGGTTAACTGATTCCGGGGTGTTAAAGGAGGATGTGCTGCAGCAAGACCTGGACAAGATAATCGCATTCTATAGCAATAATGGTTATATAGACATCAAAGTTGGTAAGCCCGAGATAACTCACGATAACGAGTGGATATATATTGTTATTCCGATTAATGAAGGGAAACAATTTAAAGTCGGTAAAGTCGATATTAAAGGTGATTTAATAGAGAAAAAAGAGGAACTTCTGAAGGAATTAAGTATGACCACAGGGAAAATATTCGACCGTCAGTTACTCAGAAAGGATGTTGTTAATCTTACTGATAAATATGCTGGTGCCGGATATGCATTTGCTGATGTAACACCCTTGACCTCTATTGACAGGGAAATCCAATTGGTTGATTTAATCCTTGATGTCCATAAGGGCAAAAAGGCATATTTCGAGAGGATTACTATAACAGGGAACACTAAAACCCGAGATAAGGTGATTAGGCGAGAGTTAAAAGTTGCGGAAGGAGACATATATGACAAAGAAAAATTGAGTAAGAGTTACCAAAAAGTAAATAGGTTGGGATACTTTGAAGAATTCAGTTTTGATACTGAAAAAGGTACTGATGATGACAAACTCAATTTGAATATTAAGGTAAAGGAGAAACCAACAGGGGCAGTAAGTGTTGGGGCTGGCTACAGTTCTATTGACAATGTTATCGGGATGTTCAATATAACCCAAGACAATCTGTTTGGCAGAGGGCAGAAATTATTTTTTGTTGCTACCATAGGTGGACGAAGCTCAAACTACAACTTAGGATTTACTGAACCCTGGCTCTTTGATACGCCTGTATCTGCTGGTTTTGATGTTTATGATATTAGAAGAGAGTACGATGACTATACCAAATACTCCCGAGGTGGCGATATTAGATTTGGTTTCCCAATAACGGAGGAATATACCAGGGCGTATGCGACATACAAATATGAAAACGTGGATATAACTGATGTCCTGGATACTGCTGCTACAGTGATAAAAGAGCAGGAGGGAAAAACTGTCACGAGCAGTATAGTGCTTTCTCTGGTGAGGGATTCAACGAACGACCGTATATTTCCAACAAAGGGATCAGAAAACAGTATAGCAATTGAGTATGCAGGTGGTGTTTTGGGAGGTACCAATTATTTCACAAAGTATTATGGTAACACAACGTGGTTTTTTCCCTTACCCGGGGATACTGTTTTTATGTCTCGTGCAAGGATGGGATTTGCACATGGCAATCAAGGCAGAGAGCTACCTCTTTTTGAACGGTTCTTTTTAGGGGGGATAAACAGCCTCAGAGGTTTTAAGGCATATTCCGTAGGTCCTAAAGACCCCGCTACTGGCGATGTTATTGGCGGGAATAAACAATTGCTGTTCAATATAGAGTATATTTTTCCCCTTTATAAAAAAGCAGGGATTAAGGGTGTGGTCTTCTTTGATGCGGGAAATGCCTTTGATGATAACGAGAATTATAGTCTGAGCGGACTGAGGACCAGCGTTGGTGCTGGTATAAGATGGTATTCACCAATAGGTCCTCTTAGACTTGAATGGGGGTACAATATAGATCCTAAACCGGACGAAAGACGCAGTAACTGGGAGTTTGCTATAGGGGTGATGTTCTAGTGGTTAAAATTTTCAGGATTCGAGGGGTCAAGGATATAAGGATAAAAAGTGAGATTTTCAGAGGAGGTTTAAAATGAGGAAAATAGGTTTGATTTTTACTTTATCGTTGGTGTTACTTTTCCCTAATTTGGCTTTAGGAACTGATACTGTTAAGATAGCATATGTTGACCTTCAGAATGCCCTGAATACGTCTGATGCAGGGAAGGAAGCAAAAAAAATATTTTCTGAAAAAGTAAAAAAGGTTCAAAAATCTCTTGAGGGAAAACAGGCTGAACTAAAAAAGCTGAAGGATAATATAGAAAAACAGGGCTTAATATTAAGCGAGAAGGCAAGAACCGAGAAAGAAAAAGGATACCAGAAAGAACTGAGGGATTTTGAGAGGTTATACAAAGACTCTCAGGATGAACTTAATCGTGAAGAGATCGAAGTTAGTCAAAAGATAATTGATGAATTGAGAAAGATCGTTAACAAAATCGGGGGAGAAGGCAATTACACCATGATACTTGAAAAGACCAGGAGCGGAATACTCTATGCCCCTGACGCTGTGGATCTGACCGATAAAGTCATAAAAGCCTATAATGAACAGAGAAAACAAAACAAGTAAAAGTTCTCACTCTTAAAGTCTTTTCCCAAGCTCTATCAACTGATCCCTGTGAACTGTTATCTAATATAGGGAGGTGGAAATGTTAAATAAGAGTCTGCAAGAGTTGGCAGATTTTATCAATGGTAAAGTGATAGGCGATGGTAATATTATTATTGCCGGAATAAACAGTATCGATGAGGCAAAAAATGGGGAGATAACCTTTATTACTAACCCCAGGTATTTGTCGATGGCAAGAACCACTAAAGCTTCTGCAATAATAGTTTCCTCCGGTTTTAAAGATTCTGAAAAACCTCTTCTGTGTACTGACAACCCCTACCTGGCTTACGCAAAAATTGCTGGCTTATTTCATAAAAAGCCTTGTGATGCAAAAGGTATTGATCCAGGCGCCGTTATTGGGAATAATACGGAGATTGGTATAGATGTATCAATTTATCCTTTTGTATATGTGGGTGACAATGTAAAGATTGGAGACAGGGTATCCCTGTATCCCGGGGTATATGTTGGTGATGATGTGCACATTGGTGAAGATACTGTGGTCTATGCAAATACTTCTATCCGTGAAGGATGTAAGATTGGTAGAAGAGTTATAATCCATTGTGGGACTGTTATTGGTAGTGATGGTTTTGGCTTTGCCAAAGATGGGAAGACGCACCATAAGATTCCCCAGGTTGGTATAGTTCAGATTGATGATGATGTGGAAATCGGTGCCGGCAATACTATCGACCGTGCGGCCCTGGGGAAAACCTGGATTAAAAGGGGAGTTAAAACCGACAATCTAGTGCAAATTGGTCATAATGTAATTATTGGAGAGGATACAATTATAGTTGCCCAGGTGGCTATAGCAGGAAGTACAGAAATAGGCAATAATGTTGTTTTAGCTGGTCAGGTTGGTGTAGGAGGTCATCTGAAGATCGGGGATAATGTTACGGTTGGCGGGCAATCTGGCATTACTAAAGATATAGCACCAAACCAGACTGTTTCAGGTCTTCCAGCAATCCCTCATAAAGAGTGGTTAAGGTCCCAGGCAAGTATTATCAAATTACCGAAAATGAGAAAGACTTTAAAGGAGTTAGAATCAAAGATAGAAAAGATAGAGAAAAAAATCAAATTTGAATTGGAGGGATAGAATGTTAGACATTAGAGATATTATGAAAGTTTTGCCCCATAGGTACCCCTTTCTTTTAATTGATAGGATATTAGAAATGGAAAAGGGAAAAAGGGTTGTAGGTATAAAAAATCTTACTTTTAATGAACTTTTTTTCCAAGGGCATTTTCCTGATTACCCTATTATGCCAGGAGTTTTGTTAATTGAGGCAATGGCTCAGGCTGGGGGAGTCCTAGCTTTGAGTTATGAACCTGAAAGGGTTAAAAACAAGAATTTTTACTTTTCTAGCATAGATAAGGTTAAATTTAGAAAACCTGTATTACCAGGCGATCAAGTAAGGTTTGAAGTAGAGGTAATTAAACAGAGAAGTTTCCTGTGGAGATTTAGTGGGAAGGCGTTCGTAGGGGAATCTTTGGTTGCTGAAGGTGAATTGCAGGGTATAATATCTAATAAGTAACACTTGAACCCTCGAATCCTGCTACCCCTTTCTTCCAACTAATTGGGAGAAGAACCATTAATAGGGAAAGGAATTTTTACAAAATGATACATACAACAGCGATTGTTCATCCAAAGGCAGAGTTAGATGAAGGGGTGAAAATAGGACCATATTCTATAATAGCCGAGAATGTCAAGATTGGCAAGGATACAAATGTAAGTTCTCATGTAACAATAGAAAAATTCACACAGATAGGGGAGCGGTGTCATATATATCAATTTGTATCCATTGGGACCCCTCCGCAGGATTTGAAGTTTAAAGGGGAAAAATCTGATTTAATCATTGGTGATGATAATATTATCAGAGAGTTTGTAACCATAAACAGGGCATCCTCCCACGGTGGAGGGGTAACAACGATAGGGAACAATAACTTTCTTATGGCATATTGCCATATAGCCCATGACTGTAAAATAGGAAGTAATATCATAATGGCCAATGCTGCTACCCTCGCTGGACATATCGAGATAGAAGACTTTGCAATTATTGGTGGGTTAGTTGCCGTCCATCAGTTTGTCAGGATTGGGGCTTATTCCATTATTGGGGGTGCCTCCGCGGTTTCTAAGAATGTTCCTCCTTATGTTATGGCTGTGGGCAACAGAGCTAGATTATTTGGTCTGAATATTACAGGGCTTAAGAGGAACAATTTCCCCGAAGCCACAATAAACAACCTTAAGAAGGCATATAAGATTATATTTAGATCAGGCATGACCCTGAATAATGCATTAGAGAAAGTGAAGCTCGAACTTCCTGATTCAGAAGAGGTTAACGGTTTTGTAGAGTTTATTCGAAAATCTGAAAGAGGTATTTGTCGATGATGGAAAAGATCGGCTTAATTGCTGGAAATGGGAATTTGCCCATTGTATTTGCCCAGGTTTTAGGGCAAAAGAATTTAAAGGTAACCGCTGTTGCTCATAGAGGAGAAACCCTTAGTAACCTTGAAGAATATGTTGACAGAATCTTCTGGATTGATGTGGGACAACTTCAAAAACTAATCGAAATATTTAAGGAGGAACAGATCAGTAATGTAGTAATGGTCGGGGGGATAACCAAGGCATCAATGTTTTCCGGGATAAAACCTGATGCCAGGGCAATATCCCTTCTGTCAAAATTGGCGCATAAGAAAGACGATTTATTATTACGTTCTTTTGCAAAGGTATTAGAAAAAGAAGGGATAAATGTTCAGAGCTCTGCCCGTTACCTTCCTTCGATTTTAGCCCCAAAAGGGGTGCTTACGAAAGGGGTACCAACCAAGAATCAATACAAGGATATAACTTTTGGATGGGATATTGCAAAGGGTGTTGGTAAGCTGGATATTGGGCAAACCGTTGTTGTCAAAGATCAAGTAATCCTGGCGGTTGAAGCTATAGAGGGGACTGATGAAACTATCAAACGGGGAGGAAGGTTAGGAAATGGGCAAGTAGTTGTTGTAAAAGTAAGCAAGCCTAATCAGGATATGCGTTTTGACATCCCGGTAGTTGGAATGGAAACAATTCGTTCTTTAAAGGAGGTCAAGGGGGCAGTGCTGGCTATAGAAGCCGGCAATACAATCATCCTGGAAAAGGAGGAAATGATTAGGTTTGCTGACGAGGAAGGCATTTCAATTGTAGCAATCTAACCTCAAATACTGGGGTAAAAATGGAAGATATAAGAGTTGGCGTAGTAGGGGTAGGGTATCTAGGCCAATATCATGCGGAGAAGTATTCAAACCTATCAGGGGTCAATCTGATTGGGGTAGTTGACATTAATCATGCAAGGGCAATGGAGATTGCCAATCGTTTTAATACAAGGGCTTTTTTTGACTACTCTGATCTTTTCGGTGAAGTACAGGCAGTAAGCATTGCTGTTCCAACCAAATTGCATTACAGAGTTGCCAAGGATTTCTTTAGTAATGGTATAGATGTTTTGCTTGAAAAACCTGTTGCTACAACTGTTGAAGAGGCAGATTCTTTAATAGAGATGGCTGAGAAGAAAAATCTAATATTTCAGGTTGGACATTTAGAAAGATATAACTCAGCTATTGTTGCTATAGAAGATGTTTTAAATAATCCTATGTTCATTGAATCCCACAGATTGAGCTTCTTTACCGAAAGAGCCACCGATGTAGATGTGGTTCTGGATCTGATGATCCATGATCTTGATATCATATTGAGTATTGTTAATTCTGATATAGATATTATTGATGCCGTGGGTGTCCCTGTGATTTCTCCTAAGATAGATATAGCCAATGCCAGGATAACTTTTGTCAATGGTTGTGTAGCTAATATTACTGCCAGCCGGGTTTCAGAAAAGACTATGAGAAAGATTCGCATATTTCAACCAGATGCCTATATCTCCATAGATTTTGTCTCAAGAAAGGTTGATATCTATAATAAGATTGAAAATGGAAAAGAAAATGGTGGTTTACCTAAAATTGTGGCTAGCAATGTGGAAATAAACGCAAGGGACTCTCTGGAAGAAGAGATTAAATCTTTTATCGATTCAGTTAACACCAGGAAACCACCCTTGGTATCCGGGACCGATGCTAAAAGGGCACTTTCTGCAGCCTTACGGATTTTAGAACAAATTGACCGGTTAAGGAGAATTTATGCTGATTTCTATGGTTAATCTCAAAGTTCAGTATGAAATAATTAAGGATGAAATTGACAGGGCTATTAAAGAAGTGTTGGAGGATGGGAACTTCATTTTAGGCCCGTCAGTAGAGAAACTTGAGAAAGAAATTGCGTCTTACTTAGGAGTGAAATATGCTGTTGGTCTTGCATCAGGTACTGATGCGTTACACCTGGCACTTCTTGCGTGTGGGGTAAGAAAAGGACACGATGTAATAACTACCCCCTTTACCTTTGTTTCCACTGTAGAAACCATTGTTTCTGTAGGAGCGACCCCAATATTTGTGGATATAGATCCCAGGACATATAATATTGCCCCTGAAAAGATTAAAGAATTTATCGATAAAAAAACATCCTTTAATGAGAAAGAGAAAATATTAATAAATAAGGAAAATGGAAATCAGATAAGGGCTATTCTACCCGTCCATCTTTATGGACAATCTGCGGATATGGAGCACATTGTAAATCTATGCAGTAAGTACAATCTTGTACTTATAGAGGATTGTGCTCAGGCATTTGGTTCTGAATACAAAGGGAGAAAAGTGGGGACTTTTGGCGAGATTGGATGCCTCAGCTTTTTCCCAAGCAAAAACCTGGGTTGTTACGGTGATGGAGGTATGATTATTACCGATAGTCAAGACCTGGCAGATAAGATTAGAATCCTGCGAAACCATGGAAGTAAGATGAAGTACTATTATCTTGAGATGGGTTTCAATAGCAGGCTTGATGAGATCCAATCAGCAATCCTGAGGGTAAAGCTAGGGAAAATAAATAAATTCAATGAGTTACGTCGCAAAAATGCCAGTCTTTATAATGATTACCTTAGGGAGGTAGATATAATAACACCCTATGAGGATAGGGATGTTAAACATGTATATCACCAGTATACGATTAGAACCAGATATAGAGATAAATTAACAAAATACCTTAGAGATGAGGGTATTGCTTCGGCTGTTTACTATCCTCTTCCCCTTCACCAACAACCAGTGTTTAAGAGTTTAGGCTTCAATGCAGATGACCTGAGGAACAGTGAATCGGCATCTCTTGAAGTATTGTCACTACCTATGTACCCCGAGTTGACAGAAGAGCATATCCAGATAGTCTGTAAAACAATAAAAAATGCAATGTCAACTACCATCGGCTAAAGCCGATGGTTTGAGGGTTCAAGGATTCAAGGAGTCAAGGGGTCGAGTGATCGAAGCTATAAATACTTTAAACACTTGAACCCTAGAACCCTCGACCCCTGGGACCCTTTTGGGCAATAAAATGGATAAGCCTTCAAAGAGAATTTTGGTAGTAGCAGGAGAGGCTTCTGCGGATCTTCATGGCTCTAGTTTAATTAAGGCTATAAAGGAATTTACCCCTAATGTACATTTCTATGGTGTCGGAGGGCAAAGAATAAAGGAGGCAGGCGTTAATATTCTGTTTGATTCCTCTGACATGGCGGTAGTTGGGGTTATGGAGGTATTCTCCAAATTAAAGACGATAATAAGAGCATTTAGAAAGTTGAAAAAATCGCTGAAGGTAAACCAACCAGACCTGGTAATTTTGATTGATTACCCGGATTTTAATCTTCACCTTGCAAAGTTTGCCAGAAAAAGAGGTATCCCGGTTCTATACTATATTAGCCCACAGGTGTGGGCATGGAGAAGGAGGAGAGTGAAAAAAATTGCCAGACTGGTGAATAAACTGTTAGTAATTCTCCCTTTCGAAGCCTCTTTTTATGAAGAACAAAGGATTGATGTTGAATTTGTGGGACATCCTTTGATTGATATTGCAAAACCGAAGTTTTCCAGAGAGAAAGCCTTAGAGAGATTTAACCTTGACAAGGATAGGATAACCATAGGGTTGTTTCCTGGAAGCAGGAAGAGCGAGGTTAGACTTCTTCTGCCCGAAATGTTAAAAGCTGCTGAGATATTAAACAAGAGACTGGGAAGCCTGCAGTTCGTATTACCGGTTGCCTCTACTATAAATAAAATCCAAATAGAAAAAATCATCGGTAACACCTGTAACACCGTAAGGGTCAATGTTATTACAGATAACAGTTATGACGCTATAAATATATCCAGGGTAGTAATAGTGGCTTCCGGAACAGCTACTCTGGAAGCTGCCATAATTAATTCTCCCATGGTTATCCTGTATAAAGTTTCTCCTTTGACGTATTTGATCGGTAAGTTGATGATAAAGGTTGAGAATATTGGACTGGTAAACTTGGTGGCACAGAGAAGAGTTGTATCTGAATTAATCCAGCATGATGTTACTCCAGAGCGAATAGCAGACGAAGTCCTTAAAATCCTCGAAGATAGTGAGTTGTATTCCAGGATCAAAAATGAATTAACTTGGGTTAAGGAGAAACTGGGTGCCCCCGGAGCTTCTTTTAAGGCTGCCAGAATAGCTACAGGAATGATGGGAATTGAGCCTTTACATTTGACATAGAGTAATTAAGCATGAAAAGATAGTGATAATTCGATGAAAAGGACTATAAGTTTTTATCTTATAAAAGAGATTATGGGGCCTTTTTTTATTGGGCTTTTGATATTTACCTTCATTTTTTTAATGAACAGTATCTTACGATTAACTGAATTGGTGGTAAATAAAGGAGTAAAACTTATTGACATTTCAAAGTTAATTCTGTATGCCATACCGTCCTTTCTTGTGTTTACCCTTCCCATGGCTCTATTAATGGCGGTTTTAGCTGCCCTTGGAAGACTTTCTGGAGATAATGAGATTACTGCAATGAAGGTATCTGGAATAGGCATATACCAGCTGGTTGCTCCGATAATGATTTTCTCTCTGGTTTGTTCGGTCTTAACTACCTTTGTGGCAGTTTATGCCCTTCCCTGGGGGAACAGCTCTACCAGTGAGTTGATCTTCAATATCGCCAGAAGCAAGGTAAACATTGGTATAAAAGAGAGGACATTCAGCAGTGACTTTAAGGGGTTGGTTCTTTATGTGAATGAAATAGCTGTCAGGGGTGAAAAACTAAAAGGAATTTTAGTTTCTGAAAAAGGGGAAACAGGGGAACCCAATACTATTGTTGCCAGAGAGGGCTACCTAATCTCTGATCCAAAATCTCTCATTATTACTTTGAGATTGATTGATGGGAAGATTCATAGGGCAAGTAAGGATTTGAATACATATCAGGAGATCGGTTTCAGTACTTACGATATAAACCTGGACTTAGGAACGATTATAAAAGAGCAAGGGGACTTTACCAAGGAATACAGTGCAATGTCAATCGGTGAACTAAAAAGAAAGATTGAAGAGTTAAGAGGAAAAAAGAAGAACCTTTACCATCCTTTACAGGTACTATATGAAAAGTTCTCTCTACCTTTTGCCTGTTTAGTATTTGGTTTAGTTGCAATTCCATTAGGTATACAATCCAGACCATCCAGCAAATTTTGGGGATTTATACTTAGTCTGGGAGTAATACTGACCTACTATGTTTTCCTTACATTTGGAGAGATTTTAGCCAAGAATGGTGAGATCCCTCTCCCCATCGCATTATGGGCGCCAAATTTTTTCATTGGTATATTAGGAATATACATGTTATACAAAACAGCCAATGATTTGCCCATTAATTTTGTAGTGTGGATGGAACGTATTTTATATAAAGTTGGATTTAAACACTAAATTAGAGATTGTAATCACGTTAGAAGACACTTTTAACTGAGCTTATTTATATTGCCCTTTTCAGATATCCCCCTTTAAAAGGGGGAATTTAGTTTAGCCTCCCTTTTTTGAAAAGAGAGGATGGGATTGGATGGGAAAAAGATGAAACTAAGGCTCGATTGCAAGCACTTTGTAGGTGAAAAACCATGCAGATACAAATTGCTATGCGAAGATTGTGATAAATACACACCAATGGGTAGACGGATATTGATAATAAAATTGGCTGCTATGGGAGATGTATTGAGAACCACCCCTGTTTTAAGAGGGTTTAAGAGGAAGTATCCCGAAAGCCATATTACATGGTTAACTGACGAAAACGCATATGGTTTGCTTAAAGAGAATCCATTGATAGATAGGCTATTGGTTTTTAATGTCGAAACCATCCTCCGACTGGAAGTAGAAAAATTTGATTTGCTTTTGTGTCTCGACAAAGAACCGCGAGCAACCGCTTTGGCTATAAAGGTCAGGGCAAAAGAAAAATTAGGTTTTGGAATGAGTCCCGAAGGTAATCTCTTTCCTTTAAATGAAGAAAGTTTGTACCTGGTTAAATTAGGTCTATCCGACCCATTAAAATTTGAGATTAACGCCAAAACTTATCCTGAGTTGATATATGAGGCATCAAGGTTAAAATACCAGCAGGATGAATACATCCTGACCATCCCTGATAAAGATATGGATTATGCCAGGTCATTTTTATTAAGGCATGGAATTAGTGGAGATGCTTTAATTGTTGGATTGAATACTGGTGCAGGAGATATATTTGCAAATAAGGCATGGACAGTTGATGGCTTTGTCGAATTGATTAAAACTATAAGTTCAGAGATAAATGGGAAGATAATTCTTCTGGGTGGCCCTAATGAAGTTAAACGGAACAGGGAGATATACTCAAGGGTTGGGAATCTTGTTTATGATACTGGTTGTGATAACTCCCTGCAACAATTCTCTTCCCTGATAAATCTCTGCGATATGGTGGTAAGTGGTGATAGCATTGCTATGCACATAGCTATAGCACTTGGAAAACTTGTAGTTGCTATTTTTGGGCCCACCTGTGCTCAAGAGATTGAACTCTACGGTAGGGGCAGGAAGATACTTTCGAAACTGGAATGTAGCCCCTGTTATAAAAGGGAATGTAATAAGGAAATTAACTGCATGAATACAATAGGCCTGGAGGAGGTTTACCAGGCTGTGGTAGACCTGCTTAAGGACAATGGAAAGATATAAAAAGTTATTCTTTATCCTGCTTATAGTTACAACTGTGCTTAGACTGAGTGTCATAGGAAAGATTGGTCTGGGAGACGATGAGGCACATTATTTTGCATGGTCTCAATATTTAGGTCTCTCATACTTTGACCATCCCCCCATGGTTGCTTACCTGATAGCTATGTTTACAAAAATTGGAGGGATAAATGAATTCTCAGTCAGAATTGGGGCTGTAATATTTTTTTTCTTTACCTCTATTTTTGTTTTCCTTCTTGCAAAAGACATTTTCAACGATAATAGGGTAGGCTTTTTTTCAGCTCTTTTGCTGAATTTAACACCGGTATTTAGTGTATTAGAGGCAATACTTATACTGCCGGATACTCCTCTGGGGCTCTGCTGGGTTATAGCTCTTTATCTTCTTTACAGGGCTGTAAAAGAAGAGAAGTCGTCTTTGTGGTATCTGGCAGGTTGCGTGGCAGGTTTAGGACTCTTAAGTAAATACAACGCCCTTTTTTTATTCCCCTCTGTTTTTATTTTTCTCCTATTGTCTGAAAAGAATAGGTTTTGGCTTACCCGTAAAGAACCTTATATATCATTAGTTATTGCCCTTTTAATATTTAGCCCTGTTATAATGTGGAATATTAAAAATGGATGGGCATCCTTTGGATTTCAGCTTTCCCGTGGCTATGGAGGCACCTTTGAATTTTCTCCGAAATGGTTTGTTGCTGGTTTGGCAGGACAGATGGGTTATATCTCTCCTTTCCTGTTTTTTGCATCCATTTATGCCATTGTTATTGGTGGGTATCGAGGAATTGTAAAACGAGATGATCGTTATCTTTTTCTTTTTTCTTTTTCGGTTGTAATTCTGCTTTTTTTTGCTGGTTTAAGCTTTTTCAAGAAAGTATTGCCTCATTGGCCAACTCTCGGGTTTGTTACCGCATTTATTCTTCTAGCTCAGTTAACATTGGAATCATTTGGAAAAAAGACTGGCAGTAGTAGAATACGTTTGCTTGTGGCGACTTATCTCGTTTTAGTAACTGCCGTTCTATTCTCCGCTCTTATGCCTGCCCAGGCACTTTTCAAAATTATACCCCTTCCTGTAGAAGTAGACGGAACCAACGAATTATATGGATGGCCCAAAGCTGGAGAAAGGATTTTAGAGATATATGGTAAGATGTCTCAGCGCAATAAGACTTTTATTTTTACCCATCGTCCTGTTCTGGCTGGCCATATTGCGTTTTATACCGGCGCCAGGTTCAGAATATATTGCTTAAATGACTATGTCGATCAATATGACTTCTGGCATGGTCCTGATGATTTTATAGGCGGTGATGCAATCTTCTTAGCAGACAATCGATATAGCAAGGACCCTCGCGAGGTATATAAGGGTACGTTTTCGTCTATAGAGGCTGAGCTGCCCCTAAAAATCTATAGAAACGGAGAACATATAAGGACTTTTTATATCTACAAGTGTTATAATTACAGAACGTCCAACTCCAAATCCCTGGGGTGATAAAGAGGTGTTAGAGGATATTGTTGCTTTAGATAAATCTATATTTCTTGCTGTAAATAATGGACTTTCAAGCCCGCTCTTTGATGTGGTAATGATTGTATTTTCATGGTTTGGTTCAGGGTATGTGTTAGCTGGTCTCATAGGTCTGGGACTCTATATCTTTGACAGAAAGAATTTCAGGCGTAGTTTTACGATTGGTATTATTGCTGTACTGGCAGGGGGAATGTTCGTTCACGTCTTAAAGGAGGTAGTGGCAAGGCCCCGTCCTTTGGAGGATATGGCTGATTTGATACTGGCAAATAGAGTCCACATAAACATAGTACTGGAACCATTGAGACACAGTTCTTTCCCCTCTGGTGACACTCAGACAGCTTTTGGAGCAGCCATGTTTCTCGCTTATACCTATAGAAAATATGTAACACTTCTATTTGTAGTTGCTTTTATAACGGGTATGTCGCGAATCTATGTAGGGGTCCATTATCCTTCGGATGTCCTTGCTGGGGGACTAATAGGTACCCTGACATCTTTTGTAGTATGCTATTTTGGGTACAGATATTTTCCGATAGGAAAGAAAAAGAGAGAGCTTTGAGGAAGAATTCGCTCTCAGGGATACTTTTTCAAAAGAAATATTGACTAAAGGGAAGTGCAACGAGAGGACGATTGCGATGAAGATTATGGCAATGATTCCCACATATAATGAAGCGGGAAATATAGAGAGACTGATTAAAGAGATACTGGCTATGTCCAATGATATTTCTGTGGTAGTGGTAGATGACGATTCTCCCGACGGAACGGGCAAGATTCTGGACCGGATGAGGGAAACAGACCAAAGGGTTCATGTTGTTCACAGGATTGGCGTAAGGGGTAGGGGAACAGCAGGTATAGAGGGGTTTCAGTATGCACTGAGGGAAGGTGCCAATTATATTATTGAAATGGACGGGGATTTTTCCCATAAGCCGGTTTATATCCCTCTAATGCTAAAGGAGATGGATACTTGTGATATAGTTATTGGTTCCAGGCTCATGAAAGGGGGAGAAGAATCTGGGAGAAATATTATGAGGACATGGGTAACCCAGTTGGCAAATATATATATAAGAATCATTCTAAACTTGAATGTAAAAGACTGCACTTCTGGATTCAGGGTCTTTCGGAGAGAGGTTTTGGAGGCTATAGACCCCAATAGTATGATCTCCACCGGCCCCTCTATAGTCCAGGAAGTTTTATACAAGGCATATAAGAAAGGGTTTAAAATTAAAGAAGTCCCAATTCTCTTTGAGGAAAGAATGAGTGGTGAATCTACCTTCAATTTTAGGATAATGAAGGAGAGTTTATTGAAAATGATTGTGTTTCGATTGAGGTACTAGTGCGTCGTTCCGTAAATACATATGCAATGCTGTCATTTCGAGCAAAGCGATAAATCTTAATTCCGACCTGTTGAGATGCATTATTAGAAGATATCTCCCTTCGGTCGATATGACATCTTAATTACGAAGCGCTCTACTGGTAGTGTGGGAGAATATGAACAGATACAAAACTTACTTCCTTGTATTTCTCTTTAGTGTAACAGTGGTTAGATTTGTATTTATAGGGTACTTGGATTTATCGCCGGACGAGGCCTATTATTGGGACTGGTCCCGCAATCTGGGCCTGAGTTATTACGATCATCCTCCTATGGTGGCTTATATTATCTATCTTTTTACCCTGCTCGGCCACAATAGTGAATTCTTTACAAGGGTTGGCTGTGTTGTACTGATTTTTCTTATGACCATTGTAGCATACAGATTGGGCAAAGACATTTTTGTAGATGAAAGAGCAGGCTTGTTGTCAGCATTCCTGGTAAATATTGTGCCGGGACATGCAATAGGTGCCGTAATAATTACCCCAGATACCCCACAGGGATTCTTTTGGGTGATAGGGCTGTACTTCGTATATAAGGTGATATCCACCCATAAGGAATTTTGGTGGTATCTTGTTGGTTTAGCTTTAGGGTTTGGTCTTTTAAGCAAATATACGATGATTCTCTTTGTCCCTTCTATACTTCTATTTTTAATACTGTCAAAAGATAATAGAAGGTGGTTAATTAGAAAAGAGCCGTACTTGGCATTGGTTATTGGATTAATTATCTTTAGCCCGGTTATTATATGGAATTTTAAGCATGATTGGATATCCTTTAATTTTCAATTCACACATGGTTTTTCAGCGAAGGAAAACCCGGGGATGAAATACTTCTTAGATTATATTGGAGGACAAATGGGGATTATCTCCCCTTTCGTCTTTATTGCATGGCTGTATATAATGCTAAAGAGCCTCTATTTAGGTCTGAAAAGGCAAAACGCCAATCTCCTGTTGCTATTT
This sequence comes from Thermodesulfobacteriota bacterium, assembly GCA_040757775.1. NCBI lineage: Bacteria > Pseudomonadati > Thermodesulfobacteriota > Thermodesulfobacteriota bacterium. Next base: position 120,780 of record JBFLWQ010000002.1, on the reverse strand, counting down.
TGTGCATCTGTCCCTGTATTTCTGTTCTTCGCGATGATTAGTCTTCGCACAAAGGTTGAAGGGAATTGGCCTGCGATGGCTTATTTCTCAGGTATTATAGCTATGACAGGTCTGTCTCTTTTATCACTTTCCAGAGGGGAAAAAAGGAAACTCCATATTGCATGGCTGATAATAGTATTTTCCTCCAGTTTTGTACTAACTACTGTTGCTCATGTGCAGGCTATATATCCTGTCTTACCGATCCCCCTGAAGGATGACCCGACCAGCGCACTCCATGGATGGCGAGAGATGGGATTAGAGGTAAACAGAGTCCTTCGGGAAATGCCAAAAGAGGTTCCTACCTTTATGTTAGGTCATCGCCATCAGGTTGTGGGGGAGTTAGCATTTTACGCTGAGAGTGAAAGGTATCCTGTCTGTGAGGTATCCTGGGAAGGACGATTTAATCAGTACAATATTTGGAATGACTTTTCAAGGCTTTTGGGCAATAATGCGGTATTGGTTTCTGAACAGCGCTATGGTGAATCAAGCTTCGTCACGGCTGTTTTTGATCATGTTGAAGAAAGCAGGTGTTTAACGATTAACCGAACTGGCTTTCCCATAAGGAGTATTTATATCTATAAGTGTTACAATTTTAAAGGCTTGTAGGAGTTTGATTAATCAAACCCCTACAAGCTAAAAAATGGCATAGCCTGATGGATCTCAGCAGCAGGCTTAAGCCCGCTGTTGTGTCCGGATTGAAAACTGCACAGGGAATGGCATAGCCTGATGGTCCATCTCTTACAGATAGACACAAGTCTGTTTTATTTTATCAATAACACTATGCAGAACGGTCTTTTCGACCGCATTATGCCTGTAATAACAGACATTGATAACTGGAAGATTGTTATTTTTATTGTTTGGCTTGCTTTAATTGTAAAAGGCGGCAAGAAGGGTAGAATAGCTGCAGTACTGGTAATTGTTGTTGTTGTATTCAGTGATATGTTGATTCATCAGCTTATAAAGCCTCTCGTGGCGAGGGCTCGTCCCTGCAATGTGTTGCCACATGTCCATCTATTGGTAGGATGCGGAGGCCCTGATTCATATTCCTTTCCCTCCTCTCACGCATCGAATGTCTTTGCAGCTGCCAGTTTTTTTGGGTATAAATACAAGAGGCTTGTTGCAATCTTTCTCTCCATAGCCGTTATTGTGGGGTACTCCAGGGTATATGTAGGTGTGCACTATCCTTCTGATATTATTGGAGGGGCAGTTGTTGGGGTTATCTGTGCCGGAATTATCTTGATTATTGAAAGAAAAGCATGTTTGTTTATTGAAAAGAGAAAAGGGAGATTAACAGGTTATAAGAGTTCTTAAATGACTCGATAGAAAGGGAACAATGGAATTATATAAGCGCTTGCTGGAATTTGTAAAACCCTATTGGTATAGGCTGTTCGCTGCCATGATATGTATGATATTTGTCTCTGCATCTACAGCAGGTGTTGCCTTTTTAGTAAAACCCGCGTTAGATGAGATATTTTTTAAAAAAGACATATCTATGCTGCATTTAATCCCCTTAGCTATTGTTTTATTGTATTTTATTAAGGGTGCATTCGATTATGGGCAATCCTATTTGATGAGTTATGTGGGTCAAAGGATAGTCGAAGACATTAGAAATAAACTGTATTGTAAAATACAAACCCTTTCTCTCTCCTTCTTTACCAAAAACCCTACCGGAGTTCTGATGTCCAGAGTTACAAATGATGTCAACCTTATACAGGGAGCCGTATCCAGTGCAGTTACAAGCGTTCTGAAAGATTCCTTCAGTATTATTGGATTAATCGGAGTAGTATTTTACAGGGATTGGAAGCTGGCAATCTTTGCCTTTTTGGTTTTTCCATTTGCGATTATCCCTATTGTAAAATTTGGCAGAAAGCTTCGATTGCTTAGTACCCTTGGTCAAAATATTATGGGAGCTTTGACAACTCTCTTGCATGAAACTATATCCGGGAATAGAATTGTAAAGGCATTCGGGATGGAACAATACGAAAACAAAAGGTTTTTTGCGGAAAACAATCGGCTGTTTCGAGCTACTATGAAAGCCCAGCATATTCGTTCTATGTCGTCTCCTGTAATGGAACTCATAGGGGGATTTGGGTCTGCATTGGTTGTTTGGTATGGTGGATACTCCGTTATAAAAGGCTATTCCACCCCGGGCAACTTTTTTTCTTTTCTTGCGGGGGTAATTATGCTTTACGAGCCGATTAAAAGGCTTAGTGGAGTGAACAGTGTAGTTCAGCAGGGACTGGCTGCTGCTTATAGGGTGTTTGATATTCTAGATACCGAACCTGAAATTCAGGACAAAAAATATGCAACGCCTCTTGCACCTGTTTCAAAGGATATAGAATTTAAAGATGTTTCCTTTAAGTATGATAACGAATTGGTTTTAAAGAATATTAATCTCAAGGTAAAGGTAGGAGAGGCTGTTGCCTTTGTTGGAATGAGTGGTGGGGGAAAGACTACATTGGTTAACCTGATTCCCCGTTTCTATGACGTATCAGAAGGGGCGATATTGATAGATAACGTGGATATTAGGGATGTTACTATTGAATCTCTTCGGTCACAAATTGCTATAGTAACACAGCAGACAATCTTATTCAACGATACTGTTATGAACAATATTGCCTATGGTGATATAAAAAGGTCCAAGAATGATATTATAATGGCAGCGAAAGCTGCCAATGCCCATGATTTTATTATGGAAACCCCTGTGGGATATGATACCATGATTGGAGAACAAGGGGTGAAGCTTTCTGGTGGACAGAGGCAGAGGATTTCAATTGCCAGGGCAATCTTAAAAGATGCTCCCATTTTAATACTAGATGAAGCAACCTCATCTTTAGATTCTGAGTCTGAAATTGAAGTACAAAATGCCCTGGAAAACCTTATGAAGAACAGGACTACCTTCATTATTGCCCACCGGCTTTCTACTATTAGAAATGCTGATAGGATAATAGTTATCGTTGGGGGGGATATTGTTGAAGAAGGAGTACATGAAGAACTTCTCAAGAGGAACGGAGAGTATACAAAACTATATGAATTACAGTTTAGAGACAATGGAGAGGTTGTTAAATAGAACAAAAACATGGTGACGTTCAGAGAGATTAGAAAAAGGTTTATCAGCAAAAAATTCGAGAAAAAGATAAAAACAACGGCAGCACCATTATTAGTAGTTTTAGTGATTAGATTTTTGTCTTTAACTTTGAGGATAACAGAACATAATCCAGAAAATGTTAGACAAATTTGGGGGAAAAAGAGGAGTGTAATAGTTGCCTTCTGGCATGGAAGATTGCTGATGGTTCCGGTATTGTTCAATCGCTATAAGGAAAGGCGTGTTTATGGGCTTATGAGTCATCATAGCGATGGGGAGATTGTTAACAGGTCCACACAACTTATGGGATATGAGACAATTCGAGGTTCAACTAAAAAGGGTGGTTTTTCTGCCCTTCGCAGGATGATTAAAGTTTTAAAAGATGGTTCAGATTTGGCATTGGCTCCGGATGGGCCTAATGGGCCGAGATATAAGGTTCAAAGAGGTATTATTGATCTGTCAAAGTTAAGTGGATCTCCTATACTCCCGATGGCTTTCAGTTCTTCCAAAAGGAAGATATTCAAAAGCTGGGATGCTTTTTTGTTGCCTGTCCCCTTTTCCAGGGGCGTTTTTGTATGGGGAGAACCTGTCTATGTTGAGGACAACGGTGACGAGGAATATCTGGAGAAGAAAAGGATGCTGCTGGAAGAGAGACTTATAGCCGTTACAAACCTGGCTGATAATTATTTTGGAAAATAGGTGGTTGGGAGTCAGGAGTCAGAATAAAAAGATACCGAACAGGAGCTAAAGCAGATAGAATAGCAAATGGTGAAAAATGTACCTCTTGTACAATCTGATTCTAATTCTTGCATTAATATTTGCCCTTCCTTTTTATTTGTTTAAGATGATAACTGCCGGTAAATACAGGAGGAGTGTTCTTCAAAAGTTAGGCTTCCTGCCGAAAAAGTTAACAGAAAACCTTGCTGGAAAAAACCCCATTTGGCTTCATGCTGTTTCAGTGGGTGAAGTCCTCTCATCCATCTCCATAATCAGGATGATCAGGGATAGGTATCCAAATCACAAAATCATTCTTTCTACAGTTACAGAGGCAGGAAATTATACAGCAAATTCTAGAATTATAGAGGCAGAAAGCATAATCTACTTTCCCCTGGATTACCCCTGGGTAGTAAAAAGAGTTATCGATGCAGTCAACCCCCGACTGTTTGTAATTGTGGATACCGATATCTGGCCTAATTTTTTAAGAGAATTAAAGAAAAGATATGTCCCATCCATTATTATTAATGGCAGGGTTTCTCCCAGGTCTTATCGAAGATATAAATGGTTTAAGTGGTTTATCAAAGTAGTATTGGAGTGCCTGTCCGTTTTTTCCATGCAATCTAAAGTAGATTCAGACAGGATAATAAGCAGTGGTGCAGATGCTACCAAGGTGATAACGACAGGGAATCTAAAATTTGACCAGACGGTTCCTGATCTCACTGAGGCAGAAAAAGAAGGGCTTTTGGATTCAATGGAGATAAAGCCATATCGGAAAGTTTTTATTGCAGGCAGTACCCATAAAGGAGAAGAAGAGATTGTTCTGGATGTCTTTGAAGCTCTTAAGGGGGAATACCCCGATTTAGTCCTTATTCTGGCACCCAGGAATCCGGAGAGGTTTAGAGAGGTTGAGAATCTGGCATCCCAACGAAGTCTTAATTGTACAAGAAAGACGAGGGTTAAAGAACATAGTGGCGGTTTGCGAACCGCCACTGCTGAGGTAATCATCCTTGATACAATAGGAGAATTATGTAAGATATATTCTATCGGGCTTCTGGTCTTCGTTGGGGGGAGTTTCGTTAAGATCGGTGGGCATAACCTCCTTGAACCAGCGGCTTACAAGAAAGCTGTAATATTTGGCCCTTATATGCATAACTTTTTAGAGATTTCCAGGGTGTTGAAAGATAGTGGCGGTGGGGTCCAGGTCAGGAATAAAGATGAGTTTCTCTTTCAGGCAAGAAAGTTGCTTGGTGATCCTTCTCTTTTACGCCATTTAGGGGAAGCAGCCTATAGTGTAATTGAAAAGAATCAGGGGGCAACCCTCAGAAATATGGAGATAATAGATAGATTTATAAGACCCCAAAAGACAGAGTTCTAAGATATTGGCAAAAGCGGGAAATATATTAGGACTTTGTCCTATATCTGTTTTTTAATTAAAGCTATGAATCTCAGAGCCCTTTTTGAAAGGATTATTTGGCAGAGGCACGATAGAAAATATATAGAGATAGTGCTGTTCCCTTTATTCTTGCTCTCTCTGCTTTACAGGGGTATTATCCAGACCAGGTATTGGTTATACCAGAGGGGTATCTTACGATCGAAGAAACTTCCCTGCAAAATCATTAGCGTTGGGAACATCTCTTTAGGTGGATCAGGAAAAACCCCTACAACTCACTATATTGCCAAATTACTGAAAGAAAATGACTTCCGGGTCGGAATAGTGAGCAGAGGATACAGGGGCAAGGGAACTGATGAGGTAAATCTTGTATCGGAAGGGGATAACGTTTTATTGAGTCCGAGGGAAGCAGGTGATGAACCCTACATGCTGGCAAAGAAATTGAAGGGTATTCCGGTTCTAACCTCGAAGGATAGATATCAGGGGGGGAAATATGTGATCGAGCGTTTTAACAGTAACGTATTGATTTTAGATGATGGTTTTCAACATATAAGGCTTAAAAGAGACCTAGATATTCTCTTGCTGGATTCACGGATAGTATCCGGTAATAATTATCTCTTTCCAAGAGGGGTGCTTCGGGAACCATTAATGAACCTGAAACGGGCAAATGTCTTTTTGGTTACAAGGGCAAAAAGCTCAGATAAACAAAGGGAATTGACACGCACAATAAGGAGCATTAAAAAAGACGCTGAAATCTTTTATGGTTATTTTCAGGCTAAACATCTGATAGACCCTTTTGGAGAGAGGAAAGGTTTGGATTATTTAAGGGATAAAAGGGTGTTGGCCTTTTCGGGGATCGCTAATCCAGAACACTTTACCGCTTCATTGAAGGAGCTGGGGGCAATAGTGGTAGAGGAATTGATCTTCCCTGACCATCATTGGTACTCATCAAAAGACTATAAGAGGATAGGGGAGATTTCAGGAGAGGTCAATTTTGCTGTAACTACAGAAAAGGATATGGTGAAGATAGACAGCTCCTTTTTGAGCAATGTTAAGACCTTTGCCCTGAGTATAGAATTGTGTCTGGAGAGAGAAGAAGAGTTTAAAGATTTTTTGTTGAAGAGGGTGAGTGAGGCATCCACAAACAGTAGGACAGGCGTCTCGCCTGTCAGAGAGGTATTTTCAAATTAGAGTAAAGAATAAAAAAAGGATAGACGTTAATAGTATTGATAAGATTCTTATCAGGTCAACTAACTGGATTGGTGATGTTATCCTTACCTTTCCGGCTATAGCCACCATTAGGAAGAACTTCCCCAGATCTTATATAGCGATTTTGAGTAGACCCTGGGTAGCTCCTTTACTTGAAAATAATCCTGATGTGGATGAGGTTATTATCTACGAGCATAATGGAATACACAATGGTGTATTGGGAAGGCTCAGGCTGGCGAAAGCTCTGAGAGAAAAGAGGTTCGATCTGGCTGTTCTCCTCCAGAACGCTTTTGATGCTGCCCTGATAGCCTTGCTGGCAGGAATTCCCATCAGGGCAGGGTATAACAGTGATATGAGGGGACATTTATTGACTAATAAAGTAATATTAGATAAAACAGTGCTTGGAAAGCATCAGGTCTATTACTACCTGGAGATGTTAAAGGCTCTGGGGATGGACATCGTAGATGAGGACCCTCTGGTTAAAGTTTCTGATGAGGCAAGGAAGAGGGCAACAGAAATACTGGGTCCCCTCAATATACAGAACGGTGAATTATTGGTAGGTATAAACCCGGGGGCATATTTTGGCTCTGCAAAAAGATGGCTTCCTGAAAGATATGCCTTATTATCGGATATGATACATAAAGATTTTAGAGGCAAGATATTGCTTTTTGGCAGTAAAGAGGAAAAAGTAATATCTGAAATGATACTGGGCATTGCTAACTCAGATGTCATAGATCTTGCTGGTAAGACATCCCTTTTAGAGACTATGGCTTTGATAGAGAAATGTAGTCTTTTTATAACGAATGATTCCGGATTAATGCATTTAGCCGCCGCTTTAAAGATTCCGCTTATAGCGATTTTTGGGTCAACCGACCCTGTTACTACTTCTCCCCTTGGAACCAGTAGTATAATTATTAGAAAAAAAGTGCCTTGCAGTCCATGTCTGAAGAGAGAATGCCCCACAGATCACCAATGCATGAGATTGATTGAGGTTGGTGAGGTTTATGAACATGCAAGGCAGATTTTAACGGACAGGGTGGTTATAAGATCATGCTGAGTGAGCTAAAATGAATATAGCTGTCTTTATGGACAGGGATGGGACTATAAATGAGGAGACAGGTTACCTGAAGGACCCCTGTGATTTGAACATATTGCCCCGCGCTCTTGATGCCATAAGACTGATCAATGAAAACCAGATTAAGGCAGTTGTTATTACTAATCAGTCAGGAGTAGCCAGAGGATATTTCACTGAAGAAATGGTGGAAAAAATCCATGTGAGGTTGAGGGAATTACTTGGGGAAAATGGTGTTTACCTGGATGGCATATATTACTGTCCCCATCATCCAGAGATTGGACCTCCCGAGTATCGCAAAAAATGCAATTGCAGGAAACCGGCTCCAGGAATGCTGAACATGGCATCTGCCGAACTGGAAATAGACCTTTCTCATTCTTATGTTATTGGAGATAAGCTAACTGATATTGAGCCTGCCTATAAGGTCGGTGCTAAGGGAATTCTTGTTTTGACCGGTTATGGCAAAGACCAGATGGAATCCCTTAATGAAAGATCAAAGAGACAGCCACATTACATTGCCAGGGATATACTTGAGGCAGTGAACTGGATATTGCATGATCTACACTTAAACATAAAGTCAACTACCATCGGCTAAAGCCGATGGCTTGAGGGTTCAAGGATTCAAGGGGTCAAGTGATCAAGGGAGAATCTTTTCTTTACTACTATCGAATCCTGGAATCCTCGAACCCTTGCGGCGCAAAAGATCGAACTGAAGTCTTCGCCTAAAGGCGAGGGTTTTTCTCCTAATCCCCGAGTGAGACAATAACAATGGAAATCCTAATTGTAAAATTAAGTGCTATCGGAGATGTGGTTCATACCCTTCCTTCTCTTGAGGCTTTACGTGCTGCATATCCTGATAGCCGCATTACCTGGCTGATTGAAGAGGATGCAGAGCAGATAATTAGAAATCACCCATGTCTGGATAACATAATAGTATCTAAAAGGAAGACATGGATGAAAAGTATCTTTAAGCCATCTACCTGCCTTCGGACTTTTGGAGAGATCATGTCTCTTATTAAAGGATTGAGAGAAAAGAATTATGATCTTGTTATAGACTTCCAGGGGCTTTTTAAAAGTGGGATCCTAACCTTGTTAAGTGGTGGAGAAAGAAGACTAGGCTATGATAAGACCCGGGAGTTTAGTTATTTTTTTCTAAATGAACGGGTTTCCCCCTATAACCCTGATTTGCATGCTGTTGAAAGATACCTGAATCTTATAAAATATCTAGGGGTTGAGGTCAACAACCCCAGGTTTTTAATTCCCTTTGACAAAAGAGATATGGAGTATGTTAAGGGGTTTTTAAGGAACAATGAAATAGATGAAAATGAAAGGATAATTGCTGTCAATCCTGCTTCAGGATGGGAGACTAAATTATGGGAGGGGGAGAAGTTTAGCCTTTTGTGCGATAGGATTAACGATGAACTTCCTGCAAGAATTGTTTTTACCGGGGGCAAAAATGATCTGCAGACGATAAATGCCATATCTTCTAGAATGCGAAGCCCTGCACTTAATACCACAGGCAAGATGAATCTTAAGCAGCTGGCATGTCTTTTAAGTTTAGCAGACCTTATGATTACGACTGATACAGGACCCATGCATGTTGCATCAGCGATGAAGACGCCTGTAATAGCCATATTTGGTCCAACAGCACCATGGAGGACCGGGCCTTATGGTAATGGTCATACGGTTATAAGAAGCAGTGTTGCCTGCAGCCCGTGCTTCAAGAAAAAATGCGACACAAAAAAATGTATGGCTGAAATAACTGTTGATGATGTGTTCTCTTTAGCAGCACAGAAATTAACCCAAATAGTTCATCCTGAAAAATGAAACATTTACCCCCCCCTTCACCCCCCTTTGGAAAGGGGGGCTGGGGGGTTCAAGTGAAAAAGTCTAAGGAGTAAAATTGTATAAGATACTGCATACGGAATGGTCTGATGGCTGGGGTGGCCAGGAGAAGAGGATATTACTGGAGGCTACCGAGTTTCAGAAGAGGGGGCACTACGTAGTCTTGGCATCTACTCCAGAAAGTGAGATAGATAAAAGGGCTAGAAAGGCAGGCATATCAACTGTCACTATGCCTATGCGGCATAGTTTCGACCTCTCGGCGTCTTTTAAAATATTCAGGCTGATAAAGGAAAAAAGGATTGAAATTGTAAATACTCATAGTTCAGTTGATAGCTGGATCGCTTCTTTTTCGGTTAAATTAGCTAGGAGCCCAATTTTAATAAGAACACGACATCTGTCTGTGCCAATATCTACCAATCCTCTAAATTTCATCTATCGGCTTCCCGATGCCATAATAACCACTGGCGAATCTATAAAAGAGAGAATGGTAAAGATAAATCAGCTTGATAATAGTAGGATTTTTTCAATTCCCACTGGCGTTAAATTACAAGAGTTTGATCCTGACATAGATGGACATTATTTAAGGGAAGAGCTTGGAATAAATGGTGTAACACCGATTATTACAATGGTAGCTGTTCTGAGAAGCTGGAAAAGGCATGAGATTTTTTTGGATGCAGCGAGATTGGTACTGAAAAACTTCCCTGAAGCTAGATTCTTAATAGTGGGGGAAGGACCAAGGAGAAAACATGTAGAAGCAAAAATAGAAGAGCTTGGCATTAGTGATTTTACCATTATGACAGGCTACAGGGAAGACATACCGGAGATCCTTTCTGTCTCGGATATATCAGTGTTAACCTCTGAATCGTCTGAGGGAGTTCCTCAAGCCTTGATTCAGGCAATGGCAATGGCAAGACCGGTAGTAGCAACAAATGCGGGAGGTATACCAGAAGTTATAAGTGATGGTCAGACGGGGATACTAATTGAGCCAAATGATGCAGAGGGATTAGCAAATGCCATTCTTCGACTACTTAAGGATAGTGAATTTGCCCGGAGAATTGGCAAAAACGGAAGGAAATTAGTTGAAGAAAGATTTAGCTGCGACACGATGATAGACAAAATAACCAATTTGTATGAGACAATCCTGTCGAAGAAGAGAAGAAACCCCCAAACTAATTGAGAGGTTACGGAAATCTTATGAAATGTTTAGTCACAGGAGCTGCTGGCTTCATTGGTTCCCAGCTTTCAAAAAGGTTAATCAATGAAGGCTATGAGGTCATAGGGATCGACTGCTTCGTAGATTACTATCCAAGGGCACTAAAAGAGAGGAATATTAACGAGTTAAAAAAAAGAGAGGAGTTCAAATTTATTGAGGCAAACCTGATTTCCATCGATCTTGGAGAATTGATTTCTGATGTAAGTTATATATTTCACCAGGCTGCCCAGGCAGGGGTAAGGGCCAGTTGGGGAGAAAATTTTAGCATATATTCTGATAATAATATCTTGGTCACTCAACGATTACTAGAAGCTTCAATAAATTCCGGAATCAAAGGGTTTATTTTTGCTTCGTCTTCTTCTGTGTATGGAGATACCGAGGACCTGCCGATGCGTGAGACATCGATTTTAAGGCCGGTCTCCCCCTATGGCGTATCAAAACTGGCGGCTGAGCACTTGTGTTATCTGTATTATAAAAACTATAAAGTACCTACGATTTCCTTACGCTACTTTACTGTATATGGTCCTGCTCAAAGGCCAGACATGGCATTTAACAGATTTATTACTTCTATGTTAAAAGGGAAAGAGATAACTGTTTATGGTGATGGAGAACAGACAAGGGATTTTACGTATATCGATGACCTTGTTGAGGCAAATATTTCTGCTATGAAGTCAGACTCTATCGGTGAAATCTTTAATATTGGAGGAGGGTCCAGAGTAACAATAAATTCTGTGCTTAAAATCTTAACGGAAATCTTATCCGTTAAGGCAGAGATTGAATATAAAAACAATCAAAAAGGAGATGTAGGTCACACATGGGCTGATATTTCGAAGGCAGAAAATATATTTGGTTATCGGCATAAGGTAACGCTTTACGAGGGCTTAAAGAGGGAATGTGAATGGTTGAAGGGTGAGAAGTGAGGAAACAAGGAAACAAATCAAATATATCCACGAAAGAACCTTGAGGCATTTTTATAAAATACTTTTTCATAAAATGTGCGGTCCATTTCTCGTTCCAACCACCCTAGAACAGAGTTACGGTATCCCCATCCGATGTTCGGGAAGTCACTACCAAACAGAATACGGTCAGAAATCTCATAGAGTTGTTCGTGGTTGATAGAGTGCATTCCATCATCAATAAGAGAATTGTTTTTGACCGCAATTCCCGCAGTATCGAAATAAAGGTTTGGATACTTCTCTATGAGCTCCCACATTTCTTCATACTCATCAGCCCCCATGTGGGGAACAATAACCTTCATTTCAGGATATTCTTCCATAAAACGTTCCAAATGGGTTACACCTGTGTAAGGGAACTGAAATTTTAAGCCTGGAAAGTAATTTGTGTGGGAAGGAAAAGTCCCAATATGAACGAATAATACCTTATCATACTCTATTATTTTATCATAGACAGTTTTCATCCGCCGGTCAGAGATATAAAAGTCTGTTACCATCAGCTGAAGTTTGATGCCTGCAAAGCCAAAATCACAGAAAATTCGGTCCATCTCTTCGGAGTTTCCAGTATCACCAGGATGGATTGTGCCAAATGGTATGGCAACACCTTTCAACTGGGGAGAAGAACAAAAAGAGTTTGTCCATTCATTGATGGAACTGGCAATACCTGGTTTGTGAGCATAATTGAGTATCAGAAAATGTTTGACCCTATAATTTGATACCAGCTTCATAGCAAGATTTTTAGCCGTGTCTTTAAGATAAACCGGCCAGTAATGACTAGCCATGTATTCCCAAATAGCATGTAATAATTTTTCAGGAAAGAAATGGGTATGTACATCAAAATAAATGAAATCATCATAATCCATCATTATGTTATCCTAGTACCTTAACGTTGAGCCTGTAGAAAAAGCCCTTTGATAGAGAGTTAGTTCTCCGATCAGCTCAGATTTTTTCAGGTTGTTAATTTAGCCGAGGCAGTTCATTTTTCCTGCCAGGCATTAATACCGTTGTTTCAACTCATGAGGTTTCCAATGTTGCTGTTTTGTTCAGCTTCCTTCCTGCATTATGCAGGCATTTGTTCTTATGCCAGGCCGGGAAACCACCGCCATCGGACACGGTCCATGTAATCAGCATACTCCGGAGCTTCCCGCAGGAAGCCTTCCTCTATGAAGCTCTTTAACACTATCAAGCCGACACCGAGGAGCGCCATCGTCACATTGCGTGGTGAGAACATGCGAAGCGAGAACCCAACGTAAGAGAGGATCAGTCCCGTATAGATTGGATGACGGACAAATCCGTACGCGCCGCGTGTGATGATATTCCGCTGAGCCGGAACAAGACCTATGTTTCGACCTAAACTGAGACGTGCATACACAGCTACAGCCAGGGCAAGTATTGAAAGGAAATTCGGGATTACACCAGGGATAAGGGCAGTTCCCTTCTGGGCAAATGCTGCGATAAAAAATCCGAAATAAGTAACTACAAATGCCAGCAGCCAATACCATGGATTGGGTGTTATGCGAATCGGCGTGGTGCGGATAACCATTGTTATTATTATTATAAGGAGTTGAATCGCAATCGAGGCACGGGGGAGGTTCATTTCGCCGCGCATCATGATGCGAAACAGTATATAGACAAACGGCATCACCGCCAGAACGGCAATGGTTTTGTCCACCCACGGGATAGTAAGTGAGTCGAAGAAATGCTGCCAAAAACCTTTTTGCTGATTTGAAGACATAAACTTATCCCTCCCTGTTTATCTGAGATTTTTTCCTTTTCGAGTTCCATTATTCTATTTTGAAACGTCAAGAGTTGCTCCTTTGTGGAAAGAATACTATCAATGGACTCGATAAGGCGTTCTTTAAGCTCACTTGTGTCAGTAAAAATCTTATCAAAATCTCGAAGATTTTGAATAATCGTTATCATATCTTTCGCTGCTTTGAAACTATAGAGATTGCCGATGGTAAATATTCAGGCATATGGTACCTCACTGATTTTATTTATGCTGTTAATATTTATTTTTTGTGTAACAAAAAGATGACTGTGAGGCTTTTTCACCAGTTTCAATACGTGATGGAAAACCTGTCAAATTCTCCTTTATAGTCCTGCCAATCTATAGAAATATCTGCCACTATTGCTCCTGCAGGTCCGTGATTACACCATTTAATCATACTCTTAACCCTGTCTTCTTCTCCTTCAAAAACAGCTTCAACACTTCTGTCCCGCAGGTTCCTCACCCATCCGTTTACGCCTAGTCGCCTTGCTTCATATTGGGTTTCAGCACGAAAATAAACCCCCTGAACCCTTCCTTTTACTATAACATGGGCTCTAGTTTTTGGCATTACCTCTCCTTTTTTACTATTTACCAAAAAATCCCATGGCAGCCCTTACCAACCCGAAACACCCTGTTAACATCATATCGCCGTGGGGAACAGCAAAGTAGTACCCTAAACCTTCTGCCAATCTTCTTTTAGGGCCTGTTATAGATATTAACTTAAATCCGTTCCCCGGAGAGAAACCAGGCTGGATAAAACACCCATGGCCACCGTCTTCAAATACCTCCTCGTTAGTCAGTCTTCCCTCTAAGAGACGGTGGATATAGTCTTCCAATTTTTCTGGAGTCATTGATCCACTGTGGTGTTCAAATAACCCAAGCATTTTGCTGTCTTTAACCAGGGCAGCAACAGTATGCTGGTTTCCAACATTAACAATGACCACCCCCTTTTTATTTTCTTTTTCTATTGAGGGGTCACAAAGGGTTCCAATGATAGCCGCTGTACTTGTGTCCATGACTATCGCCTCAGGAAGGTCATTCTTCAGAGCCATCATTCTGGTAAGGTACCGGGGCGGGCTCTGATACGCTAAATGGGATATCTGCCCGTCATTCTGTAGAAATTCTTGCCAATGTTGAAACCGAAACTTCCGATTGCTTCCATATATACATTCACCATGGTCCTGAACCGCAATTGCAAAATTCTCTGGAAGCTCCGTGTCAAAGCAGGATAGCGCCTTCTTAAGAGCAATTAGATCAATATCTCCCAGTACAACTGGTATTGCATCTTCGGGCGGGTCAGTAACGATTTTTATTCCCATTTTCTCCACTCTGGTTAAGTTATCGTGGATGGTCTTTGCTGCTAACCCCGTGGCAAATACTTTGAGGCCGGCATTGATATGGTTTCTTATTGCCATTACACAGGGGCCACCTCCCATAAGGTTCCCTTTCAGAAAGATGGCATTTCTATCTCGTGTTATCCTGGCAATACGATTTGCTATGATCCTTGTCTGAGAGGGCAAGATCAGCTTAACGGAATTCTCCACAGGGCTACTCTCTTCATACAGCAGGATATCCTGTGTTCCCCCTCCAACGTCGATAGCAAGGATTCTAATATTGGACAATATTTTTTCTCCTTATACCTTTTTGAAAGTCAACCATCATTCCGACTTGTCGGTATAGCTTGAAGGTTCAAGTCCGCCAGAGGCAGAAAGGGGTCAAGTGATCAAAGGGGAATTTTTTGGTTTTTGTCCCATTCCCCAAAGGAGGCAATAAGATTTCTCGTTTCACTCGAAATGATAGCATTAGAATGTTATTTTTGAGACGCTTTGTTAAACCATAACTGTGGGGATGAAGAATAGAGTTTCACAGGCTGCTTTCATTGCTGAAAGATATTTGTCCCCTCCAAACCCAGATTTCCATTTTAAAGTAAACAGTTCATCGGAAACTACCAATAACCCTCCTGCATCAATTCCCCTGAACGTCCCCACTGTGAAGAGGGCTGACATCTCCATTTCAACCCCCAAGACATTCTGATTTTGGTACGTGGTTATTTTTTCAATTGTTTCCCGAAAGAGGGCATCTGTTGTCCATACCTTGCCTATAGTGAAGTTAAGATTATTTGACATACAACGGTCCTTCAGGTATTTCAAAATCTTTTTGCTGGCCTTGGGAATCGGTTCACCCAGAGGATAATGCTGGGATGTCCCTTCCTCTATTAGTGCCTCGGCAGGAATTATATAGTCTCCTATACGAATGTCTTTTTGGAGAGAGCCACATGAGCCTATGCCAACTATATTTCTGGCTCCCATGGCAATCAACCTCTCCATGAGTATCACAGCGATAGGAGCTCCCATTGCAGGACCGGCAATGGAGAATCGATTGCCATTGAGATTCAGGTCGTACAATTTGGCGAAATTCAATCTTCTTGTTCGTGATTCATCCAGATTTAATACATTGAAGGCGATCTTAAGATCTGTAGGTGAGAAAAACAAAAGTACCGTTTCTTCCACATTTGACTCTGTTCTGCCTTTTCTCGGCTCTATAATAACTGGTTCTTCAGATGGTAATTTCACGTGAATAACACAATCCTCCTTCTTTGTTTAAAGCCCAATAAGCCCTCCAATAACGACTTTCATAACCTCTGTGGTGCCGCCAACAATGGTATATGCTCTGGCATCACGGTATCTTCTGGCTATAGAGTACTCTTCCATAAATCCGTAGCCTCCGTAGAGCTGTAAGCAATGGTATGCCACCCTGTTAGCCATTTCTGTAATCCACCACTTTGCCATAGAAACCTTTTTTACAATATCTTTCCCTGCTATATGGTCGGCTATTAGAGTATCCAGGAAGGTTCTGCCTAGCTCTACTTCAGTTGCTAACTCCACGATTTTGAATGTATTGTGCTGGAATTTACTTATGGGTCTATCAAAAGCAGTTCGACTTTTGCAGTACTCAATGGTTTGCCTGAGTGCCTCTTCTGTATCTGCCTGGGCACCAATTGTTATCACAAGCCGCTCTTGCTGGAGATTCTTCATCATATAGGCAAAAGCCATACCTTCTTCGCCCAGGAGGTTTGACTCAGGCACACGGCAGTCTTCGAAGACCAACTCAGCAGTATCCTGGCCTCGTAAGCCGAGCTTATGGAGTTTCCTGTCGTGTTTAAAGCCAGGTGTCCCGTCTTCTATCAAGAGTAGACTAATCCCCTTATGGGGAGGGTTTGCCTTTGGATCTGTTTTGCAGGCTACTATTGCCAGGTCACAGCTTACGCCGTTGGATATGAATATCTTTTGACCGTTAACAACATAGGAATTGCCATCTTTTATTGCCGTGGTGCGCATGGCCTGAAGGTCTGAGCCGGCATCTGGTTCTGTCATAGCAATAGCAGTAATGCAATGACCTGAAGTACATCCAGGCATCCACTTTGCCTTTTGTTCCTCGTTTCCATAGTCACCAAGATAGGGAGCAATGATATCGTTATGTATCCCTGCTCCTAAACAACCTGCACCAGCCCTTGCTATCTCTTCAATAATAATAACCGAATACTCAAACCCTGCGTTAAAACCACCGTATTTCTCATCTGCCCACGGACAAAGAAAGCCCTGTTCACCGCATTTGTACCAGATCTCCCGAGGAACTACGCCTGTTTCTTCCCATTCTTCAATATGTGGTACTACTTCCTTTTGTAGAAATTTCCTTAATGTCTCGCGAAAGATTCTGTGTTCTTCCCGATAGAAATCATTTGCCATATTTACCTTCTACCTTTCCTCTTGAGTTTTTTATAGACTTTCCGGGATCCCTTCCGCTTTAACATCAAAATACCAATGAATCAAAAAAACACAGAAGTTGGTTATTTTTGTCCTACTATCGATGGGTTACATACTATATGGCGGTATATGTAGTAAACAGAATGGCTGTTTGTAAATGTTCATTCAATTACTTCAAAGATGCTGACTTCTTCTATATCCAGGAGTTCGAATGTTTCTGTATTCTCGATATTTATGAATGCCTTTTCAAGCTCGTCCCTTTTTTTTACCCATTTTGGGCGACACTTATCACATACACGATGGGAAGCATCGAAGGATTTGAAATCCTTTCCACAAACGATGCATTCTCTTTGTTTACAAATTAGCTCTGACAACCCTACCTTTTTTCGAGCCTGATTGATAGAGATCAGCTCAAAATCGCTTTCAGTGAGGTCAGGCAACCCCTTGCTTTTGCGAATGTGATTTACATATGCCATTTGGGAAGCCATTTTCCCCCCTGACATTATTAGAAGGAGTATAAGTTTTGGTCTTTATAATCCTGGGTTTTTTAATTATAAATAGGGTTATTGGCGGGCGATGTGGGATTCGAACCCACGGCCTCTGGTTCCGGAGACCAACGCTCTATCCTCTGAGCTAATCGCCCTGTGACTTTTCTTTATAGCCTGTCTCAAAGTTTCTGTCAATATGCTATTCATCGGATGTCATTTAAACGACCATCTCCTGACCGATGAGTAAACCCCTAAACGGAAACAACTTCTGGAAGATTGCAATGTGAAGGTAATTTATTCAGGTTCTATTTGATTTCAGGTGCCTTTCTCCAATCGCTTATCGGGATAAGCTTTCCTGTAGCTGGATCGCCCTTGTATATCTTATCGTATGTTATTCCTGCATGGTTCTTCGAGGTGTAGGTAATGGAACCACCTATCCCTTTCGTGTCAAAATTTTTAAAGGTTTCTAATGCATCTATGAGTTTCTCATTATCCAGGTCTTTACCCGCCCTCTTTATCCCTTCGTAAAGTAGTGTTGCCATCATCCAGCCGATGGTATAATTTTTAGGTCTGTAGGGTTTTTCCGTTCCAGGATAATATTGAAGTGTTATCTTTCTCATCTCTGCCATTCCCGGGGTGTCATCGTACCAGGAACTGTAAAAATGAACTCCAAAGAATTTATTCGCTAACTTTTTGGCACCGTTGACAACATCCTCACCGGTTCCTGAATACGTTGCATATACATTGCTGTCAAGCCCGAGTTTTTTTGAGTCTCTGAGGAGCGCAACTATTGCGTCAGTAGTGAGAAATGGTATTACATAATCCGGTTTTTCCTTTTTTAGTAGCAATATCTCGGAGGTGAGGTCTAAAGCACCTAATACAGTCATAACAACCGGAACATCCAGATCAAAAAATTTAGACCACTTCTTGACTGCTCTCAGAAACTGTACCTTAGCACCAATATCAAGAACAATGCATGCTATCCTGGCTTTCTTAGGCTTCGATTCCTGAACCATCCAATCAAGCAGAACCCCTGTCTGGTTATCATACGTATCTATGGCTAAGAAAAGGTATCTCTTATAAGGATCAACGACCTCTGTATCCGCAGCAAGGGGAAAGGCAGGAAGTTTTTGTTCCATTATGTGTCTCATTAAAACAGCTGTTTCTCCACTAGAACCAGGCCCTAACAGCGTAAATATCTTATCTCTAAATAACAGTTTTTTAAATGCCGCCACAGCCATAGGGATACTGTAGCGGTCATCCTCCAGGATCAACTTGATCTTCCTCCCATTAATCCCCCCCTGATCATTCACATATCTCGTATATGTCCTGATTCCATCTACGATAGGAATCATTATCCCGGCAACTGGCCCTGTCATATCCCAAATAGCACCTACCTGTATTGTGCTTTCAGTGACCCCTCTTACTGATTGTGCCGGGCTTGAAGAAGCCATAAGAGTTATTAAAAAAAATACGATAATTCCAGCTACAAAAAACCTTTCCTTTCTTTTCATAAGCATACCCCCTTTTTTTGTAAGAACTAAGTAATTAACGTTCCTCCATTCTTAATAAAAAAGCGCCTTCCTTTTTCCCTTTATACCCTTGGAAATTGAATAAAGATAACCTCATGATCACCCCTGTGTGATTTGGGTTTGCCCTCACAACATTTAAATATCTGATTTTGCCTCCAGACTGTCATTTTTTTGAAGGCGGCAACCTCCAGTCACTTATGGGGACAAGTTTAACGGTTGCAGGCTCAGCTCTGAAAAGCTTATTGTAATTCAACCCGTGATGAATTTCAGGTGTATATGTTATAGGACCACATATACCCCGTGTGTCCAGGTCTTTTATACTCTCCAATGCATCCACCAAGGTTTCGGAATTCAGGTTTTTTCCTGCTCTCCTGAGTCCTTCAAAAAGAGTGTATGCCGTAGCCCAGCCAATAGAATAGGTTTTGATTCTGTAAGACTTTTCAGCATCCGGATTATATTTCATGCTTATCTTCCTCATATCTACTATCCCAGGGTTTTCCTCATACCACGAACTGTAAGGACTCACACCTGTAAAGTTTTTTACTGCTTCGCCGCTAATCCCTATGATATCCTCTGTAGTTGTTGCAGATGTCCCAAAAACGGGGATATTTAAACCGAACCTCCTGAGTCCGTTGAGAAGGGCGGCAGCCCCTGGTGCGACGTGATGTACTAAAATATGGGTTATCCCAGCTTTCTTCATGCTCAAAATTTGGGATGTAACATCAATTGCGCTAAGAGGAACAATCTCGAAATGAATTTTTATTCCAAAGGACTCTCCCCATCCCTCCGTTGCTCTCTTAACAACTTTTCCCGATTCCACATCTGGGTAGCAGAGAGCAATCTTCGGATTCTTAGCCTTTAACTCATCAAAGATGTGATTAAATATTACACCTAATTCGTTATCATAGAAACCGTTTGCAGGGAATATGTAACGTTTATACGGCTCCATTATCGACCTATCAGGGGCATAGGGTAAACAGGGAACATTGTTTTCTTTAATATGGCGAAACAGTACTCTGGTTTCGCCGACAGAGACAGGGCCTAAGAGTGCCAGTACCTGGTCTTTAGACACCAGCTTTTTAAAGGCAGCCATTGCCGAAGGGATAGAATAACGAGAGTCCTCTATGATGAATTTTATCTTTCTGCTGTGGATACCCCCCCCATCATTTACACCTAGAAAAAAGTTCTTACAGGCAGCAACGATTGGAATTGCAAAATTCGAAGTGGGCCCTGTATGATCGCCTATTGACCCGATTATTATCGAGGTGTCCGTGACCCCTCTGACGTCCTTTGCCTGAGCGGGTGAATCCGCCATGAAAAAAATACTTGCCAACAGTGCAATTGCCGTGAATAGCCTTCTTTTCATTTTCATATTTCCCCTTTCTTATTTTTTACGGCTCGTAGTTCCAAACAAATAAAAAAGGCACCATCCTCTGGTTTCTCAGTAACTTTGGGAATCAGAGAAAGACGCCTTTCATAATTACCCCTGTGTTAATTAGTCTACCCTGAAAAATTAAAAATTTCTTTTGGAGCGAACATGAGCAGGATTTTTGGGGTACCCATCTTGATGAAGCGGAAGATAAGCATTTTCAGGTGTTTGACCCGCCAGAGGCGGGGAGTTCCTGAAAATGCCTGGAGCAAGTCATAGATGGGTCAAAAAACCTGCACCAGAGAGCGGAAAAGGGAATTTTTCAGGATGAACTAATTAGAGGCTACAAACTTACCATTGCCTTTTAACCATATTTTTCTCTATACATTAATTACCAGAGAAAATCCAGTTTTTTTCTCTGGTAAATTTTTTTGCAAGCATTAAAATCAGCGGCTGTCCAAGCTACCCTTTACTCTCAAAGCAATCTGCCTAACCTTTTCCATAACTTCATCTTTGTCAATAGTCAGAAGCCTTCGGTCTTTCATAACCAGCTTTCCATTGATAATGGCAGTTGTAACGTCTGCTCCGCTGACCGTATATACCAGGTGTGAATATATATTGTAAAGTGGCGTAAGATGGGGTTTGTCCATATCAATTATTATCAAGTCAGCCTTTTTCCCAACTTCCAGGGTTCCAACCTTGTTGTTGATGTCCAATACCCTGGCACCGCCAATAGTAGCCAACCCTACCACTTCCCTGGCGTTCATCACTGTTGGATCACCTCTGTAAACCTTATGTATCTTAGCGGCGGTATCCATCTCCTGAAACATATCCAGGTTGTTGTTGCTGGCACATCCATCGGTACCAAGACCGACGGCAATTTCTCTGGACATTAGTTCTGGAACAGGTGCTACTCCGGACGCCAGTTTCATATTGCTTTCAGGCATGTGAACAACCTTTACTCCATGTTCTTTCAGAATATCCATCTCATCCTCTGTCAAGCAGACACAATGATCAGCTATAAGGTTTTTACCCAGAAAACCAATACTGTCCAGGAGGTAAACCGGGCTTTTCCCGTATTTCTCTTTGACCTCTCTGACCTCACTCTCGGATTCTGAAAGATGGATAATAAGTGGAACACCATACCTGTCTGAAAGCCTCTTTGTATCCATCAAAAATTCCGGAGAGCAGGTGTAAACAGCGTGAGGCTCAACTGCAGGGGTAATCAGGGGGTCCCCTGTCCATTTATTGATTAACCACTCAGTATATTCCAAACCTTCCTTGTGAGTCTTAATATTTGGAGATGGGAAATCAAACAGGACTTCACCGACTACAGCCCTGATCCCGGCTGCCTTCGCAGCCTCAGCGACCTTGTCTTCGAAAAAATACATATCACAGAATGTAGTGGTACCGGAGAGTATCATCTCGGCACATGCCAGTAATGATCCGTAATATACCAGTTCTCCGTCAGCCTTGCTTTCTACCGGGAATATGTATTCAGTCAGCCACTCCATCAAAGGCAGATCGTCGGCAATACCTCTGAAACAGGTCATTGCAGCATGTGTATGGGAATTTATCAGACCGGGCATAATAAGGCTTCTCCTGGCAATTATAGTCTCTTCAGCATTAAAAGATTCTTCTAAAGAATTCTCTTCACCAAGGAACTCTATTAAATCATCTTTTATAACTATAACGCCGTTGTTGATAATCTCCCTGCCCGGAACCATTGTAAGTATGGTGTCACAATAGATTAAAAAATCAACTTTTTTATTTTGCCCTGTATTGTTCATATCTTACTTTCTCTTCTTTCTTTCAATTACTTCTATCTCTTGAACCACCCTTTCTATCAGCTTTACCAGCCTGGGAGCTGTGTTATTGGCTACATCAATTATCTCTTCCAGGGAATGGGGTTTTAAGTTGTCCGGTATGTTCAGATTCGAGATTACCGAAAGACCCAGTACTTTCATCCCGGAATGTACGGCAACTATGACCTCCGGGACAGTGGACATACCAACCGCATCGGCCCCGATCATTCTTAGAAAACGAGTTTCAGCAGCTGTTTCCAGACTTGGCCCCATAAGACCGACATAGATGCCTTTCTGAATACGAATCTTTTCCTCTGATGCCACCCTTTCTGTAAGACTAACTATGTCTTTAGTATATGGCTGGGACATATCGGGAAACCGAGGACCTAAAGCGTCTATATTGGGACCGATTAGTGGATTACCCCCTGTAAGATTTATATGATCGGTTATTATCATTATATCTCCAGGGTTAAATTCGGGATTCAACCCGCCGGCTGCATTCGATACTATCAGTACTTCAACACCAAGGGCATTCATCACACGGATAGCAAAGGTCACCTGCTGCATGGAGTAGCCCTCATAATAGTGAAACCTCCCCTGCATCACAACTACTTCCCTTTCAGCCAAAGAACCAATGACCAGATTTCCCATATGACCTTCCACTGTTGATCGCGGGAAATTCGGTATTCCCTCATAAGGAATGGAAGTTTTTACATTTATCCTGTCAACCAATCCCCCAAGTCCAGTCCCCAGCAAAATTCCAATCCTGGGTGTAATTTTAGTCTTGGCAATGATATACTCTTTGGCTTCTTCAATCTTTTCTAATAATGGCATCCCTTTCTAACTTTCTGCTGGTCTCCTCTCAGGTATATACACGTGAGGAATTTTACCATCGTTCCAGTCTTTTGAGACATAGAGATTGCAATAGCAGCTTCCGTATTCTGCTACGTCTGGTGTGCGGTATATACAGGGGCAGATTATATCCTTATCCTCCTCTTTGTTGTTTGAGGCCAGCCGACAGGGGCAAGACATATAGCCATAACGGTCTTTATTGATGAGAAGACCCTTAAGAAGGCCTACCACCCTATCCTTATCCGCGTTAAAAAAGTAGCCTTTTGGCTCCTGTGCCTTTCGTAAAATCTCGTAAAGCTGTTCCAGATCCATTATAGCCCCAATGCCTCCTTTATCTCCTTTTCTTTAAAACCAACGATTACTTTGTTGCCAATAATAATAGTTGGAAACGAGCATGCAGAGTTGTATTTTTTAACTTCTTCCAGAATGGCAGCCCTTTCTTTGCCGGAAAGCATGTCCACATCTGTAAATTCATATTTTACATTCAAGTCGTCCATCAAGTTCTTGGCAGCCTTACAATGGCTGCAGGTACTGAGTGTATATAGTTTGACAGGGTGCATATTTTATGCCCTTTCTCTTTATTTCCTTCATAAGTTTATCCTCCAGCCATTAAAGACTGAAAGGACTAAGAAGCCATGTCTCTCTTGTAAAGGGAAATCTTTCCGAAGCTCCCCGGTTATTAATAAGTTCGCTCTATAAAATTCCCTTTTCCGCTCTCTAAAGCAGTCTTTTTTATCTACCCAAGACTTGCTTCAAGCATTTTAGAAACGTGGATTCTGCGCATTATTCGATTAGGTGGGACATTAACAAAAAGGTATAGTATTGTCAACGATTAGTAGCATCTTTTCTGAACTTCAACTCATGGTCTGATGTTAAAATTTTGAAATATAAAGAAATTCTGTTGTTTAAGATTCTTAATTGTATTATATTAAAAAAACAAGGCGATATGCGTCTAGTATAGATTCCTTGTCTGTAAACAGAGAGCAAATATTTAATTAAGCTATAGTTTGACAAATAGAGGTGGAGGTACTTATGGGTATAAGTAAAGAATTGCTGGATATCCTGGCTTGTCCTAAATGTAAAGGTGACATTTACCTGAATGAAAAGGGAGATGGCCTTATCTGTAATACATGTAAACTGATGTATGAGATTAAGGATGATATCCCGATTATGTTGATAGATGAAGCCATAAAATTGGAAGATTGAATTTTGAGGTGAATGACAATATTTATTACTGCAATTTTACCGGTTATAGTTTTATTTATTGCCTTTTCTGTACGGTTTACATTCTGGCGACGCACTCTCGATGGCATCCCGGTCTTGATGTACCACAGGATAACGGATGAAAAACCCCAATCAAAGCTAAAGAAGCTACTTGTAACCCCGGATAGGTTTGCCAGACAGATGAACTATCTCCATATTCATGGATATTCTACTGTTACAATTGACGAATTTCTATCGATATTAAAGGATGGATGGGATCCTTCTTTTAAGCCCGCTATTATAACTTTTGACGACGGATATAAGGATAATTACACCTTCGCATTCCCGATCTTAAAACAGTATGGTTTTAAAAGCATAATATTTTTGGTAACGAAGTATATAGGAGGTTCAAACCTCTGGGATAAAGCAAAAGGGGAACCCGTAACACCCCTATTATCCTGGTCTGAGATTTTGGAGATGAAGGAATACGGTATCGAATTTGGCTCTCATGGGCATAGCCACTCTAACCTCACAGAGATTTCAGAAAGGGAACAGGCTTTTGAGCTTGAAGAATCAAAGAGGGTTCTGGAAAAGGGGCTGCATCAGGAGATCAAGGTATTTTCATACCCCTTCGGTCTCTTCAATGAGAGTACACTGGAAAAGGTGGACAAAAGTGGATACTCAGTAGCTTTTACCACCAAACCAGGGAAAAATAATCGGGGGGATGACCTCAACAGGCTTAAACGGATAATAGTCAAGAGAAGTGATAATATGTTGGACTTTATCCTCAAATTAAAAAAAGCGAAGAGCAGATTGTAATATGAAGGGTTTATCGGTTTTTATTATTACCCGTAATGAGGAAAAAAATATCAGGTCTTGCCTGGAGAGTATTAAATGGGCGGGTGAGATAGTAGTGGTAGATGATAACAGTGATGATAACACCATCGAGATTTGTAATGAATATACTGACAGAATTTTTAAAGAGGAATGGAAGGGTTATTCGAGGCAAAAGCAGAGTGCCCTTGATAAAACCACAGGGGAGTGGGTTTTAAATTTAGATGCAGATGAGCGCCTTACCCCTGAACTTCGCCTGGAGATTGAGAGTACCCTTGCTTATAAGGAAAAGCTTAAAGATGGGTATCTTATTCCTTTTAAGTCCTATTTTGGGGGGAAATGGATAAAACACGGGGGCTGGTACCCGGATTATCATCTCAGATTATTCAGGAGAGAAAAGGGCAGATTCGGAAATGAAGAAGTCCATGAAGGAGTGAAAGTAGAAGGCCCGATTGGTTATCTTAAAAACCCTATAGAGCATTATACATATAGTTCTGTTTCTGATTTTATAAAGAGAATGGATATCTATACCTCTCTGTTTGCAGAAGGCAGTTATAAAAAGGGCAAGAAGACCACCTGGGAGCAGTTGATTTTAAGGCCCCCCTTTACCTTTTTTAAGATGTTCTTTCTTCAAAGAGGTATGCTGGATGGGTATTATGGTTTCCTCCTGGCAATACTATACTCTTACTATACCTTTCTGAAATATGCCAAACTAAGAGAAATGTGGAGAGATTTGTGAGCAAAAAACCTTTTGATGACCGTTCAAAGGAATTTCAGTTTGGGCAACAGCCTGTTGACAAATGATTTTTGGGAAAGTTGGGGCGAAAGAGAAAGATTTGAATATAGCAATTGTTTTAATGAAGTATAACCCATTTGGGGGGTATGAACGTCAGGCAGTTATACTCGCAGAAACCCTGGCTGAACGGGGTGACAGTGTTACCATTTTTACCAATAAGTGGACAGATGAAAATTTGCCCGGTATTAAATTTAAGAAGATAAAAATAATTAAACTGTCATCATGGTTTAAGGTTCTTTCCTTTGCTTTGCTTTCAAGGCGTTATCTGAATCGAGAAAAGGAGCAATTTGATGTCATAATAGCGTTTGACAGAACCCTGGTAATGGATATTTACCGTGCCGGAAATGCCTGTCACAGGGAATGGCTGAACTTTAGAAAAAAAACAGGAAGAATCTCAGATTTCATTTCTATAGCGATAAATCCAATTCATCCTGTAATAAACAGGATCGAAAAACGCATCTTTGCTGAAAACCCTGAGAAGAACGGTGATATTGTTGTTCTTTCAGGTCTGAGCATTCAGCAGATTCAGCGATACTATCCTGTGAGGGAGGAAAGGTTCGTTGTTGTCCCTCCGGCATTGGATTTGAACCGCTTTCAATACAACAGACTCGTGGAGTACAGAACGCAGGAAAGAGCCAGTCTCCGAATTGATAATGAAACATTGACGCTCTTACATGTCGGGTCAGGGTTTCGTATTAAAGGGCTCAAAAATACTATTGAGGCACTCGCTATCTTACTGAAGAGCTGGCATAATGCTAAGCTGCTTGTTGTTGGAACTGACAGAGATGGCACCAGGCAGTGCAGGAGGCTGAGCAGACGACTTGGTATTGAAAGTTATGTGGAATTTGCAGGAGGGGTAACAGACATAGGACGGTTTTATGCAACTGCCGACATATTTGTTGTCCCTTCACTCTTTGAGACCTTCTGTATTTCTGCGGTTGAGGCATTGGCATTTGGCTTGCCGGTTATAATAGGCAGGGGTGCCGGCGTCTCATTTATGATTCAGCGGGAGAATATAGGCAGTGTTGTCGATGTTCCGGCAGACCCATTTCGTCTGGCAGAATTGATAAAGGATGTCGCTTTAAAGGAGCAAGTATATAAATCTGAAGGAACTATCGAGCAAATAAGAGAGCAAAGGAGAACAGTTGCATTTCAGTGCGATAAAGAGGTAGTATTAGGAAAATTTTTGTCTGTTATTGATGAAATAGCCGAGAAAAAAACCAATACAGATCGGAATTAATGATGCCCGCAATCAGCATTATTATAGCAATATTCAATAAATTGCCTCTGTTGAAGCTCTGCCTGTCGTCTTTAGAGAGGCAGTCTTTTAAAGACTTCGAGGTAATAATTGCGGATGACGGATCCGGACCAGAGATAGAGGACTGGCTTGGGACCTATAATGCCCCTTTTCCCGTTACCCATCTGTGGCAGGAAAATAAAGGTTTTCGTAAGTGCAAGCTCTTAAATCATTCTCTTGTCCACTCTAAAGCAGAGTATATAGTCTTTATTGATGGAGATTGTGTTGTTGCCAGGGATTTTCTGAAGGTTCACTGGGAGAGGAGGAAAGAAGGCGTATTTCTGGGTGGCAGAAGGGTGATGATTAAAAAGGAATATACGGCTAATGTGAGCAGGGAGATGATAGACAGGGGTTATTTCGATGGTTTTAGCCTCTGGGGTTTGTATCGAAGTCTGGTAAAGGATTTTAAGTACTATGAAGAAACCCTGAAGCCGCTGTATTTCTTTAAAAAGAAGCGTTACCTGGATTTTGTGGGCAGCAACTTTTCAGCCTTCAAATCGGACCTGTTTAAGGTTAATGGGTTCGACGAAGACTATGAGCACCGTGGAGGTGGAGAAGATACGGATATCGCCTGGAGATTACATAGCATAGGCTGCCGATTTGAGTCTGTCAGATGCCTTGCAATTGAATTCCATCTGGGGCATGAAATCCCGGAGGATAAGTCCATATCAGCCGATATGTTTTTTGAGAAAAAAAGGAGGATTAAGAACCAAGAGGATGCCAAAAATATTAAAAGTTCCTTAATTGAAATTAGTGATGAAAATTATAGAGTTATAAGAAAAGGCTAATGAAGAACTTAAGGGTTGTTTTTTTACATTCCATTGTCCCTTATAATACCTCTTATTATTATTTTAAGGCATTAAAGTCTCTAAATGTAGAGCTGATAGATGTTCCATTTGACCCCCATAAGCCACAGCCCGATAAACCTCTGCCTGAAGGAGACCTGTTGTTGTTAATAGACTGTGGTCTGCCTGTATGCTTTCCCTCCCTGAAGAAGTACAATTGTCCCAAAGGATTTGTCAGTATAGATTCATGTCATAAGCTCGAGATTCATAGAGATTACTGCGATGAAAACGAATTCGATTATATATGGGTAGCACAGAAACATATAGCTGAAGGATTAGGACCAAGGGCGTCCTGGCTTCCGCTTGCGGCAGATGAAGAAGAACATGTATTCAGGCCTGAATTGGCGAAGGGAGAGGGTTTTTGGGAATGTTGCTTGAAAAAGAGCCATTATGATATAGGAATGTGTGGCGCTCCGTATAAGCATAGAAGGCAATTTGAAAAACTTTTCCGGAAAAATGGTCTCTCAACAAATTTCTATTTCAGAAAGAAATTTCGTAAGAGCGCTACCAGAGAAATAGGGCGTTGTACTATAGGGTTCAACGTTGGTGCCGGGTTCACAGGAGAAAAGGGGAAAGATATAAATATGAGGGTGTTCGAGACGATGGCCAATGGTCAGGCTATGCTGTTGACGAATACTTATGAAAATGTCGGCTATGAGGACTTATTTCTGGAAAACCGCCACTATGTTACATATAAGACAGAAGATGAAGCGGTTGAAAAAGCAAGATATTTTGCCAACAATCCACTGGAGGCAGCAAGGATAGCCAGGGAAGGGCAGCGTCATATTCTGGCTAATCATACGTATTTACACAGATGTAAAGAGATTCTTTCTGTTTTGGAGAGAAGTGAGTAGTTCATCCTGAAAAATTCCCTTTTCCGCTCTCTGGTGAAGGTTTTTTGACCCATCTATGACTTGCTCCAGGCATTTTCAGGAACTCCCCGCCTCTGGCGGATCAAACACCTGAAAATGCCTATCTTCCGCTTCGTCAAGATGGGTGCCCCAAAAATCCTGCTCATGTTCGCTCCAAAAGAAATTTTTCATTTTTCAGTGTGGACTAAGTAAGGTGTGAACGGCAACTAAAAAGGATTCCGATGGATACCGATTTATCATTCATAACCAACGAAGAAAATCAAAGCCTGAAAGATAGATTTGAAGTGTTGATCAAAGACACTTCTTTTTTTGACTGCCTGGTTGGATACTTCTACACCAGCGGTTTCCATGCCCTGTATAAATCCTTAGGGAAAACAGAAAAAATCCGGATACTGATTGGCATCAGCACCGACAGGCAGACCTACGATTTGCTTGTCAATAGCGATAAGCCCAAGCAGCAGGTCATAGAGTTCTCACATGCCGAAACCAAAGAGAAAGTAGAAAATCTCGTAGAAGAGGAACTGGCTGACTCGGAAGACCGTAGGGAAGTCGAAGAAGGGGTCAATAAGTTTATTGAATGGGTCAGAGGCGAAAAGCTGGAAATCAGAGCTTATCCCTCACAGAACATCCACGCCAAGCTTTACATAATGACTTTTTTTGAAGGCGACAGAGATGCCGGGCGGGTTATCACTGGCTCCAGCAATTTCACACAGGCCGGACTCATTGACAATCTGGAATTCAATGTGGAGTTGAAAAACCGCAGCGATTATGAATTTGCCAGGAAGAAGTTTGAAGAACTCTGGAAAGATGCGGTGGAGGTGAGCGAAAAGTACATTCAAACCATACAGGAAAAGACATGGCTCAGTCAGAATATCACGCACTATCAGCTTTATCTGAAATTTCTCTATGAGTATTTCAAAGATGAACTCAGTCAGACGGATGAGCTATTTTTGAAATATCTGCCCCAGGAGTTTAAAAAGCTCGAATACCAGGAACAGGCAGTTCTAAACGCCAAAAAAATCCTGCTGGAATATGGCGGGGTTTTTGTTTCGGATGTGGTGGGATTAGGAAAGACTTATATCTCAGCCATGCTGGCAGGTCAGCTTGAAGGTAGAACCCTGGTTATTGCACCCCCGATGCTTCTCGAAAAAACCAACCCCGGTTCCTGGACTAATGTTTTTGAAGACTTCGGAGTAAGGCAAACACGCTTTGAATCGCTTGGCAAACTGGACGATCTTCTATACATCGGAACTGAAAAATATCAAAATGTAATTATAGATGAAGCACACCGCTTTAGAACGGAAGCAACAATTACCTATGAGAAGCTGGCGGAAATCTGCCGCGGCAAAAGGGTCGTTCTGGTTACCGCCACGCCTTACAACAACGCACCAAGGGATATTCTTAGCCTGTTAAAACTGTTTCAACCGGCCAGGAAAAGCACGATTCCCAATCTGCCTGATCTGGAAGGTTTTTTCAGCCGTCTTGACAAGAAACTGAAAAGACTGGATCGCCAGAAAGATTATGATAAATACATCCGCACCGTAAAAGAGAATGCCCGGGAGATCAGGGAAAAGGTTCTGAAATATTTGATGGTGCGTCGAACCCGCACCGAAATTGAAAAGTATTTTTTCAAGGATATTACCCAACAAGGATTGAGATTCCCCGAGGTTGAAAAGCCAACTCCGCTCTTTTATGAACTCAATGAGAAAGAGGACGAGATATTCAACAAAACCATCGAGCTGATAACGCAAAAGTTCAGGTATGCCCGCTATACGCCAATGCTCTACTACAAAGGTAAGGTAACTCAGCCTGAAGAATTGTCCCAGCGAAACATGGGTAAATTCATGAAGATTCTGTTGGTGAAAAGGCTGGAGAGCAGTTTCTTTGCTTTTCGAAATTCAGTGGACAGGTTCCTGCACTCCTATGAAATGTTTATCAAGGAATTTGACAACGGCAATGTCTATGTGAGTAAGAAGCACACAAATAAAATCTTTGAACTTCTGGAAAACGATGACGACGAAGCCGTACAATGCTTGATTGATGAAGGCAAAGCAGAAAGATACGACAGCGGTGATTTTAGAGAAGGCTTTAGAGATGATTTGCAGAATGACCGTGACATTCTGCTGGAGATCAAAAGACTGTGGACGCATATTGAACGCGACCCAAAGTTACTAAAATTCTTGCGTGAGCTTTCAACGGCTTCGGCATTGAAAGAGAATCATATCATCATCTTTACGGAATCAAAGGAGACAGCTAACTATCTGTTTAAGAATTTACATCAAAAATACCCGGACAGGGTGTTGTGTTATACCGGCGATTCGGGTGAAGCCACGCGCGATAAGGTCATCGAGAACTTTGATGCCCGTGCCAGACATCCCAAAGACGATTACCGGATACTGGTTTCTACAGAAGTATTGTCTGAAGGGGTCAACTTACACCGCTCCAATACGGTCATCAACTACGATATCCCCTGGAATCCTACACGCATGATGCAGCGGGTAGGCCGTATCAACCGGGTGGATACAAGGCATGACACAATCTATACCTTCAATTTCTTCCCCACTGTTCAATCCAACGACCAGATCAAGCTTAGAGAGGCAGCAGAAGCGAAGATCAATGCCTTTCTTACCCTCCTGGGCGGTGATGCCGAGCTGTTGACCGAGGGTGAACCCATCGGCTCGCACGAGCTTTTTAACCGATTATTTTCCAAACAAACGCTGGAAGGTGAAGACGGGGCGGAGGAAAGCGAATTGAAATACCTCCATGCTATCAAAGAAATACGTGATAAAGACCCTGACCTTTTTGAGAAAGTAAAACGGCTTCCCAAAAAAGCACGAACCGCAAAGCAAAACATCGGGCATGAAAATTCTCTTATTACTTATTTTCGGCGGGGCAAACTGCAAAAATTTTTTCAAGCCGGCACTAAGCAGGAAACAGCAGAACTCGATTTCATCTCCGCTGCAAAACTGCTGGAGAGCAATCCCGATGAGCAAAAGCAGAAATTGCCGGAGCACTTCTACGACCTGCTGGATAAAAACAAAGAGGCCTTCATTTTTGCAACTACTGAAGAAATGCCGCAACAGGCCGCCACAAGAGGCGGACGCGACAGTGCGGCAAATATCCTGAGAGTTTTAAAAGCAACCCTTAAGAACACCCAGAAGCTGACAGAAGACCAAGAGCTATACCTGAAAAAGGTATTGATTCAGCTTGAGGAAGGCGGGCTGCCAAAACAGACGGCAAAGCAGACATCAAAAGCACTGGAAGGACTTAAGAGCGAAATTATGAATCCCTTCAAGGTGCTGGCAGCGCTTCAGACTAATATTCCGGTAAAACTTCTGGACGAACACTATGCGGAACAGACCCCTACGGTTTTTGGCAAACGGGAAGTAATTCTGTCGTTGTATTTAACAGGTAAATAATTGCGTCAATTGCGCCATTGATGCGTCATTATTGCGTAAAAGAAGGTGTGAATAAATATGGGTAAACAGATGGATAGACAACAGGCACGACGCATCATTCAAGAAACATTTGAACTGCCCTTCGATAAAAATAGATTTGTCAATTTCATCAGGAACCTCTTAAACCGTATTGAAGAAGTGCCTTTTGTCTATAAGGGCAACTACATCCCTGATGCATTTGAGCAGCACATAAGCACCCTTGAGAGAATCGCCAAGTATAGTGACGGCGAACATAAGATAGATATACTGATTATCCATCTCAGAAAGGAAACTTCCATCGAACGTGCTCGCACCATGCAGAGGAATTTCATTGCCTGGTACTTAAACGGCAGTCGAGGCGGGGACTTGAAGGACGCAGCACTGGCGGCATTTGTCTCCCCCGATGACATGGACTGGCGCTTTTCACTGGTCAAAATGGATTATAAATTTGATGAAAACGGAAAAGTAAAAGAAGAGTTTACCCCTGCCCGGCGCTGGTCCTTTCTGGTTGGCGCCAACGAAAACAGCCACACCGCCCAGAGCCGGTTGGTCAAAATCCTTGCCGACATTGATCGTAATCCCACACTGAAACAACTGGAAGAAGCTTTCAACATCGAAACCGTTACCAAAGAATTCTTCCTTAAATACCGCGATCTGTTTATCCGCACCAAAGAGGCTTTGGATAAAGAGCTTGAAGGAAACACCCGAATGAAAGCAGACTTTGAGCCCAAAGGTGTGAACACCGTTGACTTTGCCAAGAAACTGTTGGGACAGATTGTGTTTCTTTATTTTCTCCAGAAAAAGGGATGGTTTGGTGTTGCCCGCGATGCCGACTGGGGTGACGGTTCCAAGCAATTTTTAAGAGAGCTCTTCGAGAAAAAGCACAGCAGCTACGAGAATTTCTTCAACGATATTCTGGAGCCTCTATTTTACGAAGCCCTGCGAGTTGGAGAAGAACGGAAACAGGACAATTATTATTACAGCCGTTTCAACTGCAAAATCCCTTTCTTAAACGGCGGTCTCTTCGACCCCATCGGCAATTACGACTGGGTGCATACCGATATTAAACTTCCTGACAGCCTGTTTTCCAACAATGATAAGACCAAAGAAGGCGATACCGGCGACGGCATCCTGGACATCTTTGACCGTTACAATTTTACTGTAAAAGAGGATGAACCGCTGGAAAAAGAGGTTGCCATTGACCCGGAACTGCTTGGTAAAGCCTACGAGAAGTTCAATGCCATCCGGCCCGATAACTTTGAGGAATACAAGAAGGCTCTGAAGAGCGGCAGAAAAGGCGATGAAACCAAGTTCAACAAACAGTTCGGCGTCTATTACACCCCGCGTGAAATCGTGCATTACATGTGTCAGCAGAGTTTGATAAACTACTTGTTTACTGAACTGAACAGCGGCATAACCAGTTATGAAAAGCTCGGTGATAGTAATCTCGATATGTTAGGCAATGAAGCGAAAAAGGGACAGTTGGACATAGTGATTGAGCATAAAAATACTGAGATTTCAAAGGAGGATATTGTAACCCTGATTCACCTGGGCGAACAGGTAAGTGAGAACGAGGTAAGGGTGTTGAGTAAGGGAAAAGAGACAAAGACCTATTACCATCAACTGCCGGAAAGTATCCGAAAAAATGCCAAACTGATTGATGATAAATTGGCGGATATTACCGTTTGTGATCCGGCAGTTGGCTCCGGCGCCTTTCCTGTTGGCATGATGGGTGAGATCGTGAAGGCGAGAAGTGTACTGTCGATTTATTTGAATAACAGCGGGCACAACAGCGGGCTTAAGCCCGCTGTTACATGCTCAATTGATAACGAACGCAATACATATAATCTCAAACGCCGCTGCATCGAATATTCCCTGTACGGCGTGGACATTGACCCGGGTGCGGTGGAGATTGCCAAACTGCGGCTGTGGCTGTCGCTCGTTGTCGATGAAGAAGATATAAAGCAGATTAAACCGTTGCCGAACCTGGATTATAAGATTGTGTGCGGGAATTCTTTGTTGGGGTTACCTGATGGTGTACTTATTGATTGTGAAGTTAGCAACAAATTAGAGGAAAATAAGAAACTATATTTTAACTCTACAAACCCATCTGAAAAAAATAAAATCAGGGGTATAATTAACAACCTGTTTTTAAAGTTGATAGACAGTATGAAAAAAGTTTATCCTTCAATTCAGGATATTACTTTTGACTTTCATACACATTTTTCAGAGGTGTTTCATGGGAAGGGTGGGTTTGATGTGATGATTGCGAATCCGCCGTACATCCAATTGTCAAAAGTTGCAGGCACACCTGACTGGTATAAAAAATTCCTCAAAAACAGATTTAATACATCTGGTGGTCGTTTAAACACGTTTATTTTCTTTATACACCTAGCATTTGGCATTCTAAAAAATAGAGGTAATTTAGCATTTATTATCCCGAACACGATACTTACACAAGAATATTACAGTGCAACAAGAGAATTACTACTCAAAAAGAATCGCTTTAGAATAATTGTTCAATATTCTGAACTACCCTTTGAGGAAGCAATTGTTGAAAATGTAACAATTATTGCAAGCAAGGAAACACTACACCAATATGAAATAGAAATTTTTATTGATGACTTAGACAAGATGAATCTCGTGGAACGAAACTCAAATAGCAAATTCTTGGCTAATCCCAACTTTACTATCAATGTCAATTCAGACAATCTTATTGACAAGATATATTCACTTGATGTACGCCCACTTGATGAGTTCTGCTACATAAATCAAGCCATTGCTCTCAAAGGAGACAGAAGCCTTTCTTTATATACATCAAACCCTAAAGGTAAGTATTACAAGAAACTAGATGGTAGAAATATTGGCAAGTACCACATTCAATGGGATGGCGTTTATCTAGATTGGGACTTGAAAAGAATACACTCATGTAAAACAAAAGACATTTTTCTTACCAAAGAAAAACTGTTTTTTAGACGCGTTTCAGAAGACTTGATATTTGCCTATGATAACGAACAATATTTTGCATTGAACACATTAGTAGTTGTGAATTTGAGAGAGTCTGCTACAGTAAATAATCTTAAGTGCCTGCTCGCGCTGCTAAACTCACGATTGATGAACTATATTTACAAGAGAAAATTCAAATCCACTAAAACAGTGTTTTCTGAAATTCAAGCAAACACAGTTGGAAAACTTCCTGTTCTAACTATACCTATTGAAGCAGAAAGGTTACTCACAAAACTGGTGGACCACATCCTGGCGGCCAAGCGCACAAATTTGCAGGCGGATACGTCCACGTGGGAGAAGGAAATTGACCAGTTGGTGTATCAACTCTACGGCCTGAGCGAGGAGGAGATTAAAATAGTGGAAGGTGTAAACGAAATAGCTCGTTGAACAGATAAAATTGCGGGATGATTTGACCCGTTTCCATCTCATTCCCGGCAGAATATTTCTGGATAACAATGTATTGCAACATGCGCAGGATCTTGGCTTATACATTCTCGGTAATTACTGGGAAAGCTACGGCTGTTTGCCTTCCAGTAAAGACAATCTTTCAAGAAAATGCATATTTCCCTAAAAATTATGTTGATCGAAAGAGTATCTAATCCGGAAAAGTAACTGTAACCTAAAGGGTAGGAGGTAAAAATGTCATCCTACGACCAATTTTTCAAAAGATTAGATGATTTGAGGAAACGCACAGCACGCTTTCGTCGTGTGGCGTTGCACCTCCATTCGCCAGAGAGCTGCGATTGGGCAGATCAGCCTTGTGATAAAGCACTCAATGATCGGGATATGTATCTTGCAGAGAATGGTGAGATGCAATTTATTGATGCCCTAAAACCTCATATCGATCTTGTAGCAATTACAGATCATATGAAATGTGGTTATGCAAGTAAAGTCTCGCGTCTGAGCCAAACATATGGTGAATTTTTAGCAGTACCTGGAATGGAAATTAATATTCAGCCAGAAGCTGCTGTAAGTAGTGCTAGATTGCACATTCTAGCCATTCTGCCGGAATCATCATCTCCTGAAAAATTTTCTAGACTCTTTTCAGGTTTGTCAGGCATACCAGATGATGCTCAGCGAACAGGTAATGAGCTTATAACTAATCTAGGATTGAAAGAATTCATTAAAAGGATTCATGAAGAAAAAGGTTTATGTGTTGCAGCCCATGTAAATTCGCAACAAGGAATCCGAAGTCAATTCAGACAAACCGGGCGTGAAGTAATAAGCTTGGTTTCTCCCGGTACAGCAGGAAGTAAAGAAAATGAACAGGAAATTTCCGATATTTTGAAGGAATATCTTTTTTCCGTTGGCTTCGATGCAATTGAAGTCGCAAAAGCATCAGATCAACGTCATTACAGATGGATATCGAAATGTGATGGAATAGAAGTGAGTATTCCAGTCATCATGAGTTTTGATGCTCATAGAGTGGAGGATTTCAACCGCCTTGATCGAATTACTTGGGTCAAGATGACTAATCTAAGTGTGAAAGGACTTAGAGAAGCACTTCAATTTGCAGAAACTAGGGTTCGGTTCTCAATAGACCTTCCTGTTCCACCTAACCCACGCTTAGTTGGGGTTGAAATTGTTGGTACAAATAATTCTTTGTTTAAAAACATTCATATAGCCCTTGCAGAAAATCTGAACTGTCTAATAGGTCCTCGCGGTTCGGGAAAATCGACAATTGTAGAAGCACTGCGCTATGTATTCGGTTACAATAGGACACTTAGTGAACTGGATACAACAAATAGGCTTTCAGATCGAATCAAGAGTTTACAGCGTGCAAATCTTTCAGGATGTTTAATAAGGGTAGCTTACCAGACAGTTAACAAGGAGAGGTGCGTTCTTGAAGCCACTTTTGATCCAAATGAGGACTATGCAAGTAAGGTTTTTTCTGAATCAGGTGACTTTTTAAACATTTCAGATATTGAGACGAGTGGAGAATACCCCTTACGTCTTTTTGGATGGAGTGAAATTGAAACATTGGGCCGTGAATCAGCAAGGCAGAGAGATCTTTTGGACAGATTAATACCTGATTTGGCGTCAATTATTAATGAGCGGAATAACATTCGCGCTAAGTTAAGATCCAATAGGAAGGAAATTGAAAAAATCATTAATGAACTTAAAGATAAATTTATACAAAAAAATGGAATTATCCAACGTTACACTGAATACAAAGCAGCATTTGATAAACTCAATACAACGGAAATTAAAACATATTTCATGGCCTTAGATTTAGCGCAGAATAAAAAGAGAGTTCTCGAACAGGTCAATTCAAACATATCAAAACTATTAAATAAAATAATTGATATTACTGAAGTGACATTCAGAGATAACATTGATGACATTTTGAGCCAGGCAGAACAAGAATTAGGGGACTGGTGGTTAACAGACGAAATTACCAAATTAAAGATTGTAGAGAATGAGGCTGAGATTCAAAAGTATATCACTGCAGCAATAAAAACACTTGAAAGTCTGTCAACTCTAATTAATCAGCATACAATATTAATTGACGAAGACATCTCTCGTACTCATGCAAATATAAGAACGGCTTTTTCAGAAGATGCTTCGTTGCAGCGTATTGCTGACCTCCGAACAAACGCTGAGAAGCGACTTCGTGAGGCATCAGCACTTCGAGACGAATATCTAAAAGTATGGAGTAAGCTTAAGGAAACTATAGGTATTAACCGGGCAATTGGCGATGATCTAATTAACTGCCAAGATCGTATCGCAGGCATACGTGCTAGACAAAATAATAACATTGAAGAGAAACTGAATCATTTCTTTGGTGCTGAAATGAAAGTTTCTCTTAGATTTATCGCTGGTGGCGACACTAACGAGCTAATAAATAGGTCCAGTAAGATTGCATCATGTATTGCTAAAAATTACAAAGCGCGGCAGATACCACAATTTTTTGGTGTAAAATTTAATCCAGTCACTCTATCACGTGTTTTTATAGATAATCAGCCAAGCTTATTAGAAGGACAGGTCACTATAAATGATACAACTATAACAATTTCAAACGCAGAAGCCAAAAAGGCAATGGATACGTGCACACCATGGTCAAGAGATGATGCTGCGGATGTTGATTGCCTAGTCGAAAATGGTGATAAGCTTCTACACCTTATAGAATTAGAAGAAGTCGAATGGGATGATGAAGTGAGTATACTTTTGAATGATCGTCCTGTAAGTGAACTCTCGCCGGGCCAGAGGTCAAGCGCAATGTTGCCTTTGATTGCTTTATCTGAAACTACACCCCTTGTAATTGACCAGCCAGAAGATAATCTCGATAATAAATTAATCGGTAAAGTCCTTACCGATATCCTTGCGGCACTCAAGGAAAGGCGTCAAATTATAGTCTGTACACATAATCCGAATATTGTTGTATCAGGAGACGCAGAACAAGTCATCGTACTAAATGCAATTAGTGATAGAAAGGCGGAAGTTCTCAGACATGGTTCTATTGATAACGATGATATCGTTAGAGCTGTTATAGAAATTATGGAGGGTGGTGCTGAAGCATTTCGAGTTAGACGACAGAGATATAATTTGTAATTCTATAGATAAGACTATTATGAACCTGAACCGGAGTCGGATTGAGCTAACTCTCTAGCTAGAAATAGTATGAAAGGAAACGCAACAGACAGCTTCAGCTGTCTCAAACAAAGCTGTCTGCCTGAAGGAAAGGGTAGGGGGGCAATGGGCTAAAGCCCATTGTTGTGGGTATTCACAGCTATTTTGTGGGTTTTGTTTGACAATCTGCTTAGATGTTCATAAAATGTGAACGAATTGTTCATATATTGTGAACATTTGTCAGGAGGCAAGAATGGAAAGCATTTTTTCTACAAAAGAACGGATCAAGATACTGAAGTCTGTTATCTTTAGCGAGCAGTCTATCAGTGTCAATGTCATTGCCGCCAGGCTTAATATAAGCAAAGGGCTGGTTTCTAAATATCTTGATATTTTGGCTAAAGAGGGAATCGCCAGAAGGTCGAATGGTAAATACCTTGTTACTAATTCGGCAGTCACAAAAGCCACCAAAATTTTATTGAATATAACTGGTATTGATGTAAAAATTTTTAAAAAGTTTGACTTTGTGGAAGCCGTTGGCCTTTATGGAAGCTGCGCCAAAGGCGAAAATGCAGATGAGTCTGACGTGGACCTCTGGATAAAGATTAAGGACGTAAGCGATGAGGAAGTCGCTTCTTTAAGTGCCCAAATGAATAAGAAAATAAAGAATGTAAAGCCTCTATTCTTAACTACCAAGAAGATTGAGAAAATGAAAGAAGACGACGAGCTTTTCTATCACTCATTGTCATTCGGCTCAATCGTTCTTTACGGAGAAAAAGATGCCATTTAATTATAACGATTGCCTGAGGGAGGGATTGCTTAGAAAAATCCCGCCTTCAAAAGGTAAGGCCACGCAATCTTTAAAAAAGGCACGAGAGTGGTTGAAGGAAGCGGAGAATTCTTTAAAAGAGAGAAGAAGGGGGACGTCCTTCAAATTCTAAAAAACTTTTTCGATCAATTGACGAATAGGAATCAGGCTGAGCTAACTCTCTAGCTAGAAATAGTATGAAAGGAAACGCAACAGACAGCTTCAGCTGTCTGTCTTAGGCAAAGTTGTCTGTCTCAAGCAAAGTGTAGGGGAGCAAAATTTTCAT
This sequence comes from Thermodesulfobacteriota bacterium, assembly GCA_040757775.1. Classification (NCBI taxonomy): domain Bacteria; kingdom Pseudomonadati; phylum Thermodesulfobacteriota; species Thermodesulfobacteriota bacterium. The sequence goes on along the minus strand of JBFLWQ010000002.1, from coordinate 80,725 downwards.
CGTAGATAAAGATTGTGGGGGCAAAAAATAAAATGTTTAAACCTGAATTTGCCATAACTCCAAAGATGAATAAGGCGCTTGTTGAAATAGAGCGAGTGCGTGGATTTCTTGATGCGGTGAAACTCAAGGATGAATGGATTGCTGATATGCAAAAAAACGCATTAATTCTTGAGTCGCACCATTCCACACACATTGAAGGCACGGCATTAACCCTTGAACAAGCAAAGAGTATTTTAGAAGGTAAAAAACTTAAAGGCATTAACCGGGATGACGAAAAAGAGCTTTTAAATTACAAGAAAGCAATGGATTTTATCTCAAAATATCTCGGCAGGGATGATCCGGTTACCGAAGGTATAATCCGTGAACTTCACAAGGTTACTGTGAAAGGTGTTCGTGGCGGCCAAGCGGACCCAGGTAATTATCGCAAGGTACAGAATTATGTCGTTAATTCCCGGACCCGTGAGGTTATATACACCCCTCCTGCACCTCTTGAGGTTCCGCACCTTATGCGTGAGTTTATAGAATGGCTCAATGAAGCAGGGGATATCTCGCCTATTCTTGTTGCCGGTATATCTCAGTTTCAATTTGTGCATATTCATCCATTTATTGATGGCAATGGTAGAACAGCCCGGCTCCTATCCACAATGATTCTTTATAAAACCGGTTACGATTTTAAAAGATTGTTTACAATTTCAGAATACTACGACAAAGACCGTCCGGCATACTACAAAGCGATTCAATCCGTTAGGGAAAGCAACATGGATATGACAGCATGGCTTGAATACTTTGTGGACGGTTTAAGATCGCAGATGGCAGAAATTTACGAGAGGGGCAAGCAGATTATCATTACTGATAAAACTGTCAAATTATTAAAGGACATGAGATTAAATATAAGGCAGGAAAAGATTATTCGGTATTTGGTAATTAATGAGCGAATAGATAACTCGCTGTGTCAAAAAATTTGCAATAGCACCAAAAGAACAGCCACGAGAGATTTAACGGGACTTGTTGAAAAAGATATACTTAAAAAGATTGGCGAGAGGAAAGGCACTTATTATATCCTATCGTCGAAAGTGATAGAAAAAATAAGGGACATTAAGGGACATCGTTAAAGGACAATAAGGGACATTATCAGGGGACATTTTATAATGACTATGGGCTCAAAAAATACGAAAAACAAGTTGACCAGCTTGTTTATAAGCTCTGCGGTTTGACCGAGGAGAAAATTGCGATTGTGGAAGGAAGAGACTGATAACCAATTCTCTCATTCGGACATAACGAGTCTGTAGAAAAACCCATAAATCAATACCTAGGCATTTTGTAACCTACTGTTTTTATTGAATATTATTTTTTGAAAAATCTTAGAAAGGGACTTATTCTACAGGCTCAACAGACAGCTTCAGCTGTCTGTCTGAGGCAAGGTTGTCTGTCTGAAGCGAAGCTGTCTATCCTCGGCTGCAACAGACAGCTTTAGCTCTCTGTGCTAGAAGAACAATAGGCTAAAGCCCATTGTTGTGGGTATTCACGTCAACGAACTGAAATCTTGACATTTTCATAATTATAAGTACAATGTACATATGACTGAGCTACAGTTTGAATGGGATAAACGGAAGGAAAAGGCTAACATAAAAAAACATGGCATTTCTTTCGATGAAGCTCGCACAGTTTTTTACGATGAAAATGCGATTCAATTTTTTGACCCTGACCATTCCAATGATGAAGACCGTTTCATACTGCTTGGAATAAGTTTTAGACTTAGGGTTCTCGTCGTCTGTCATTGTTTTCGGGAAAGCAACACGGTTATTAGAATTATTTCTGCAAGAAAAGCAGATGGCGATGAAGAAAATGAATACTGGAGGCATAGAAGATGAGAGACCATTACGATTTTTCCAAAATGAAGGGACTTAAAAATCCCTATATAAAATATTTAAAACAACCGGTTACTATGCGGCTCGACCGTGACACTGTTTCATATTTCAAGTCTATGTCGGAAGAATCGGGTATTCCTTACCAAAACTTAATAAACCTTTATCTTCGTGATTGTGCCGTTAATCACCGAAAACTGCACATGAAATGGCAGACTGAAAATGGGGAGCAACAGGTTTGAGAAGGATACTCATTTTTCTGTGCTTCATTCCTGCCTCTTAACCTAAGCATTGGACGACACTATAATGAATAGATGTAAAAGCTTAACATGACCGATCCTCCCATTCAGACGCAACAGACAGCTTCAGCTGTCTGTGCTAGAAGAACAATAGGCTAAAGCCCATTGTTGTGAGTATTCACAGCTATTTTGTGAGTTTTCCTTGACAATCTGCTTAGATGTTCATAAAATGTGAACAAATCGTTCATATATTGTGAACATTTGTCAGGAGGCAAGAGTGGAAAGCATTTTTTCTACAAAAGAACGGATCAAGATACTGAAGTCTGTTATCTTTAGCGAGCAGTCTATCAGTGTCAATGTCATTGCCGCCAGGCTTAATATAAGCAAAGGGCTGGTTTCTAAATATCTTGATATTTTGGCTAAAGAGGGAATCGCCAGAAGGTCGAATGGTAAATACCTTGTTACTAATTCGGCAGTCACAAAAGCCACCAAAATTTTATTGAATATAACTGGTATTGATGTAAAAATTTTTAAAAAGTTTGACTTTGTGGAAGCCGTTGGCCTTTATGGAAGCTGCGCCAAAGGCGAAAATGCAGATGAGTCTGACGTGGACCTCTGGATAAAGATTAAGGACGTAAGCGATGAGGAAGTCGCTTCTTTAAGTGCCCAAATGAATAAGAAAATAAAGAATGTAAAGCCTCTATTCTTAACTACCAAGAAGATTGAGAAAATGAAAGAAGACGACGAGCTTTTCTACCACTCATTGGCATTTGGTTCAATCGTCATTTACGGTGAAAAAGATGCCATTCAATTATAATGATTGTATGAGAGAAGGGTTGCTTAGAAAAATCCCGCCTTCAAAAGGTAAGGCCATGCAATCTTTAAAAAAGGCACGAGAGTGGTTGAAGGAAGCGGAGAATTCTTTAATGGGAGATGCGTTTAACTCGTCAATTCTAGCTTCTTATATGGTAATGTTTCATGCAGCCAGGACTATCCTGTTTTTTGATGGCTTCCGGGAAAAGAGCCATGCCTGTGTGGCAAGATATCTTGAAGAGAAGTACGTTAAAACCGGTAAGCTGGATAACAAATGGGTAGAATTGTTAGACCATAGCAGGGAAATAAGGCATAATGACCAGTATGACCTTAGTTTCTTTTCGACCAAAGAGGATGCGGAAAATGCCCTTAAATCTGCTAAGAACTTCTTCGCGACAATGGAAAGTCTGTTTAAGACTATTCTGAAATAGGTCACAAAGGGGGCACTATAGTTTCTTAGCCGAGAGTGTTACAGGGCAAAAAACGACCCTTTGAACAAAGAAACGGGAGATTGACCGGATGGTGTATCAACTCTACGTTATTGGAGGGATGAGCCATGAAAGTTTTCTATGATCCAATAACGGACACACTTACAGTAATATTTAAAGAAGAAAGCACGGTCGCTGAAAGCGATGAGGATAAGCCGGGTGTGATCCTGGATTATGACCACGAAGGTGACCTCGTTTCACTTGAAATTCTGGATGCCTCAAAGCGAGTGACCCAGACGCGAAAAATAGAATTTGAGGCTATGGAGATATCCACTAGCGGCTGAACCTGAATCGGACCGAGTTAAATGTATGGAAAGAATATGAAGGGATTTTAGATCGGGCTTGATTTTGGCCTTAAAAAATAGATGACCGCCTCTCTCATCCAGATACAACAAACAGCTTTAGTTGTCTGTCTAAGGCAAGGTTGTCTGTCTGAAGGAAGGCTGCCTATCTGAAACAAGGAAAAAGGGAGCAAGCAATGGGCTAAAGCCCATTGTTGTGAGTATTCGCGTCAACGAGGTTACCTCATACTCTGGATATAAAGCAAATGAAAAGCCGTTGTCTTTTACTGTTGATGATAAGAGGCTTGAAATTCGGGATATAATATGCAGGCGGACGGAGCCGGAGAAGGATTTCTTGCAAAAGAACTCCTAACTGAAAGGGAATCAACGGCAATTTGAAATAGAGGTTGAATAGGAGGATACTCTGACATGAATTTAAAGGACTTCAAAGCTGGACAATGGATTCAGCAATATCAATATAAAAGTTTCTTGCCTGTGCATATAAACATTGAATGGACATGGAGTGATCCCCAAATCAACACTCTTTTGGAAGAAGCCATGCAGGCCATCGGAGAACTGAATGCCTTTTCCCTGATTGTTCCCGATGTTGATCTCTTTATACAAATGCATGTACTAAAGGAGGCAAACACGTCAAGCCGGATTGAGGGCACGAAAACAGAAATCGATGAAGCCCTTAAGCCAAAAGAAATGATCGCGCCGGAACGTCGGGATGACTGGCAAGAGGTCCAAAACTATATCAAGGCTATGACTCAGGCCATTGAACAATTAGGACAGATACCGCTATCGAACCGCCTGCTTAAAGCAACACACAAAACCCTCCTTGAGGGAGTACGCGGTGAAGGGAAACTCCCCGGTGAATTTCGTAAAAGCCAGAATTGGATCGGGGGCAGCGGCCCGTCAAATGCCGCCTTTGTTCCACCCCAGCATACGGAAGTGCCGGACTTGATGAGCGATTTGGAAAAATTTCTGCACAATGACACCATCCATGTTCCCCATCTGATTCGGATCGCCATTTCCCATTACCAATTTGAAACCATTCATCCGTTCCTCGACGGCAATGGACGCATTGGACGTTTGTTGATTACTTTATATCTTGTGAGTAAAGGTATCCTTAAAAAGCCTACGCTCTATCTGTCGGCTTATATCGAAAAGCACAAAGCCGCTTATTATGATGCCTTGAATCATGTTAGGGAATCCAATGACCTTGGGCATTGGGTACGTTTCATGTTGACAGCGGTTCGGGATACTGCTCAGAAGGGGAAAGAGACCTTTCAGTCAATACTTGAGATTCGTAATGAGGTTGAAAAAGCAATTCTATCCTTAGGCAAAAAGGCTAGAAACGCTAACCTGTTGCTAAATTATCTTTACAGCAAACCGATTATAACGCCAAAAGAAGTCGCTGAGATGCTCAGCACAACCCATCAGTCTGCAAGTTCATTAATACGAGATTTCGAGTCCCTCAATATCCTGAAAAAATGGGAAAAAACAGGACGAAGCCAGACATATATTTTTGGTCGTTATTTCGCATTATTTTTAGATTGACACATGTAAAATACCGCTTCTTGTTTTACATTTAAACCTATTTATGTAAACTTAATACCCTTTTATTTACATTAAATCCCGATAGTGTAAAGAAGATGCTTAACCTTTTGAATACATACAGCTTCAAGTGTCTGCCTGAAGGAAAGGGTAGGGGGCCAATGGGCTAAAGCCCATTGTTGTGGGTGTTCATGGCTATTTGCGAACCGTGAACCGGGGCGTACCGAGATAACCACTTTTCTTGAGGAGCAAAATTTTCATTGTAGATAAAGATTGTAGAGAGGAGAGCATCTCCTACCGATAAGGTAAAGGAAGGAGATGTAATATGGGCAAGGTAGTTGTTTACTATCACAAGGATTCAGACACAATGGATATATGGTTTGGAAATCCCGAAGATGAGGTTATATGTGAAGAGGCAGGAGAGGGTATTATTCTGAAAAAAGATAAAAATGGAAAGACCATTGGTATTGAAAAGCTCTATGTAAGTAAAACAGTCGGTATAAATCAACCATTGCCTGTCGAGTTAGTAGTAGCTTAACATGACCGACTCTCTCATTCAGATACAACAGACAGCTTCAGCTGTCTGTCTGAAGCAAAGACTAAATGAGCAATGGATGGTTTTGAAGTATCCGACATTGGTAACAATAAATTTGTACTACAGGTCAAATTATCACAAATAACTTGACTTATGCTCCAAATTGTCATATAAGAAAACCTATGGAAAAGACCCTCATAATAGAAAGGATTCAAGACATTAAATTGCCGTCTGATAGATCGGCTTTCCTCTGGGGTCCCAGAAAGACAGGTAAGACCACCCTTTTAAGACAGAAGTTTCCTGATGCCTGCTGGATAGACCTTCTGGATCACGACATCTTTTTAGCCCTCAGCCGGAAACCCACCAGCCTGCGTCAGGTTCTGGAAGCGCAATCTTCCAGACTTGCTGTCATTGATGAGGTGCAGAAGATCCCAAATCTCATGGATGAAATCCACTGGCTTATAGAAAACAGGGACTACCGGTTCATACTTTCAGGCTCCAGCGCAAGGAAACTGAAAAGGTCAACAGCGAATCTACTTGGCGGCAGGGCATGGCGTTTTGAGCTTTATCCCCTTGTCACCCATGAACTCAAGGAAAAATTTCATCTCGAAAAGGCCCTTCTTCATGGACTTCTGCCTTCCCATTACCTTTCAACCGACAGTGAAATGGATTTAAAGTCCTATGTTTTTGATTATCTGAAAGAGGAAATACAGGCAGAGGCACTTACCCGTAATATACCCGCCTTTTCCAGATTCCTGGATTCTGCTGCGGCCATGAACGGTATGCTGCTTAACTATTCAAATGCTGCCCGGGAAGCGGGGGTCTCTGTCAAGACCATAAGGGAATATTACCAGATACTCGAAGACACGCTTATAGGATATCAATTGCCATCATGGAATAAATCAAAAAAGAGAAGGTTGATAGAGACTTCTAAGTTTTATTTTTTTGATACAGGGATTGTCGCTGCGCTTTTACATTATAAGACGCTCCATCCTGCCACTGATAATTTCGGACGCGCCTTTGAACATTTTATATTCCAGGAATGCCGGGCATACAGGCATTACAGCCGTTTGGATTTTCCTATTCATTATTGGAGGACCGCCGGAGGATCGGAAGTAGATCTTATACTTGGCGACGCAGAAGTTGCTATAGAGATCAAATCATCTGAAAATGCAGGTGACAGAACAAAGGGTATCCATCTGTTCAAAGAGGAATTCAAATGTAAAAATGCTTTCATTATCTCAAGAGACCCTGTTCCGAGAAGAATAACCTCAGATATAACAGTGTTGCCCTGGAAAACCTTTTGCGAAATGCTCTGGAATGGCGATATTATTTAACTCAACTTCTTGAACTACTTACATGCCCTGACGAAGATGACTGATTCTCTCATCCATGCTCGACAGACAGCTTTAGCTGTCTGTCTGAAGAAAAGGGGAGGGGAGCCCCTTCGACTATTTTTCAGCCTATTTCAAAATGGTCTTGACTATTTTTCATTATTGTGAATAATGGTCAATATGGAAAATAGAGCCCCGTATATCAGAATCTGGCAGGACCTTGCTGCTGATAAAAGCATGATATTCCTTGTAGGGCCACGTCAAACAGGAAAGACCACTCTTGCCCAAATCATTTCCGGTTCTTTTGCAAATAGTCTCTATTTCAATTGGGATATTGCCGGACACAGGACAAAATTCATTCAAAATCCTATTTTTTTCGAAACCTTAGAGCGCCGGAATTCATCCACTCCACTGATTGTTCTTGACGAAATCCATAAATACAGTGACTGGAAAAACTATCTCAAAGGCATCTATGACCTGTTTCATGATAATTACCAGTTTCTTGTTTCAGGGAGTGGAAGGCTGGATCTCTATCAGAAGAGGGGGGATTCGCTGGCCGGGCGCTACTTTCTGTTTCACCTGTGGCCTTTTACGATTGCCGAGTTGGGGAATAGGAATAAAAGGATTGGTTCTTTTCTCGATGACCCGTTGCAAATAGAAATGGAGCGTACTGATGAACTGAAAGAGATATGGTCGGGTCTGGCTGAATTAAGTGGATTTCCAGAACCGTACCTGGCAGGGAAAACAACGACCTACCGCCGATGGTCAAACACTTATTCCCAGCAATTAATACGTGAGGATATTCGTGACCTGACCGGCGTGAAATCTGTAGCGGATATGGAAACGCTCTATCTTTTGTTACCATCTAAGGTGGGGAATCCTATCTCAATACCCTCACTGGCAGGTGATTTGAAAGTATCCTATAATTCTGTCAGGAGTTGGTTATCTGTTTTTGAAAGATTTTTCCTGATTTTTAGTATTCCCCCATGGACAATGAAAGTTGCACGGGCAATCCAAAAAGAGCGTAAGGTGTATCTATGGGATGCGCCCAGGATAAAAGAACCAGCGGCCAGGTTTGAAAATATGGTGGCATTGGAGTTGTACAGGGCGATTACAGCATGGAATGATATGGGTTATGGTTCATTCTCCCTGCATTTTATTAAGAATAAGGAACAACAGGAAGTAGACTTTCTCATCGCAAACGATGGTGAGCCACTTGTTTTGATTGAGGCTAAACTTTCAGATACAGAGCCTTCCAGTGCTCTTAAGAAGTTCCAGGGTGTTTTGAAAATACCCGCAACTCAACTTGTCGAGGAAAGCAGAGGTTACCGTATGATGTCAAACGGAGACCGATATATACTTATCGCTCCCGCATATCAGTGGCTTTCGAGCTTACCCTAAGCAAAGGGTTGGTTTCTGGATAAAGATTGTGGAGATGACCGATTCTCTCGTTTGGATACAACAGACAGCTTCAGCTGTCTGTCTGAAGCAACGGGAAGGGGAACAATGGACTAAAGCCCATTGTTGTGGGTATTCATAGATAAATTTCTCCTAAAAAAGCCTTTAAACATGGAAGAAATTATTGTTATAAGTTATAGGCTTTTTTATTTATAATTTAACACTGCCCTTGCCACTATTATGCTGTAATCTAAGGTGCAGATAAGCTTTGTTGTTATGGGACAAAATGAATTGAATAATTCAACTGAGCAGGCTTTAAAAGAATTGAATTATGGTGGTTACCCTGATCTTTCTACTGTAAGAAAAATATTGGTTATAAACTTTGCAAATATCGGTGATGTAATTCTATCATCCCCTATATTCAGCGTGTTGAGGAAAACAATTCCCGGAGTATTGGTGGATGCCTTGGTAAACAGCGGAAGTGAAGAAGTTTTGATAGAGAATCCCGATGTCAACTTCATTCATGTCCTTAACAGGCAAGCACTGGAAGCCGGGAAAATTCACCGTATAAAAGAAGAAATCAGACTTGTTCGGGCAATTCGTGTTAAAAGATATGACATGACAATCAATTTAAGAACAGGCGATAGAGGGAGATACCTTGGATTTGTCTCCGGGGCTGAAATAAGGGTTGGCGTTGACTCAAAAAGAAAGCCGTTACGCGGGAAATGGAAGTTTTTAACTATCCCGGTACGACTTGCCCCGGCACATCGGCACTATGTTGAAAGACACCTTGACTGTTTAAGGAGGATTGGTATATTCCCTTACGGCAATTTAAAATCTCCAACATTTTTTGAAGGGGAACAGGCAAAGTTTCGTGTCAATGAGTTACTCAGAAAAGCAGGTATTTCAGATAGCGTTCCCTATGCTGTTGTTCATCCGACATCCAGATGGTTGTTTAAATGTTGGCCTGATGAAAAGGTTGCCGATTTGATAGCTTTAATTCAGGGAGAGCTTAAAACTCCTGTAATTATAACATCAGGGCCTGACAGTTCAGAAATAGCACATACAAAAAATATTTTGAGTAAAACCCTGCATGATGTGATAGATTTTTCAGGCATATTGAATTTGAGAGAACTTGGGGCACTGATTCGCAGAGCCAGGTTGTTTATTGGAGTGGATTCAGCCCCAATGCATATATCGGCTGCTGTTAAAACTCCTATTATAGCACTTTTCGGTCCCACAAGTGAGCTGGACTGGGGGCCCTGGGGACAGGGGCACAGGATTTTGAGATCGGCTTCTCATCCATGTCGGCCCTGCGGTCAGGATGGATGCGGAGGCAGCAAAAAAAGCGAATGTATTGAAAGTATTGAAGTAAACACAGTTTTTAACGCTGTTAAGGAGTGTCTGGCAGAATAGAAACTCCCTGGGTTTGAATAAGTTAAGGCAAACAAACTATTTATGAAAATGAAAATAAAACTCTTTGTGGGTATAGTAATAAGCCTTGTTTTTCTGTATCTTGCCCTTCGCAATGTGAGTTATGAAAACCTGCTGATTTCACTGCAAAAGGCAAATTACCTCTATTTAATCCCCGCCATTCTTCTAGGATTGCTTACTATGTGGCTTCGAGCTATAAGGTGGCGTTATTTGCTGGAGCCCATAAAAAGGATTAAAAATCATAGTCTGTTCTCCGCAGTAATGATAGGATTTATGGCCAATAATGTATTGCCTGCCAGGATAGGGGAGTTTGTCAGGGCATATGCTATTGGCAAAAAGGAGAATCTGAGCAAGAGTTTGTCATTTGCAACTATTGTTGTTGAAAGGATATTGGATGGTTTTACCCTGTTAGCATTTTTATTGGCGATACTTATATTTTTCCCCTTGCCTGGCTGGCTAAAAAAGGCAGGGATCTCGGCATTTATCTTCTATCTATTGATTATTGCCTTTTTTGTACTCTTAAAGAGATACAAAGAAAATATGCTGAAGTTCTCTGCATATCTATTATCACCTTTTTCCAAACGGCTATCTCAAAAGACCACTGAATTTTTGATATCCTTTGTAGCCGGTTTTGATGTCTTGAAGGGCAAAAAACAGATAGCATTAATCTTGTTTTATTCCTTTTCCATATGGATAACATATGCTGTTTTAACATTACTGGTTTTCATATCTTTTAATTTTAATCTCCCGGTTTATGCCCCTTTTCTTCTCGTTGTGATCCTGACCTTTGGTGTAATGATCCCTTCTTCCCCTGGCTTTATTGGTACTTACCAATTTTTCTGTGTAACTGGACTGGCTTTTTGGGGTATCAAAGAGAGCGATGCTCTGGGTTTCTCACTGGTTTATCATGCAAGCCAATATTTTCCTGTAACCTTCTTAGGACTATTTTACCTCTGGAAGGACAATATTTCTTTTAAGGAAATCAGAAGTGAAAAAATTTAATTTTTTAATGGAGGGTTAAAGATGCTAACTTCAAAATTTTATATGAAATCCTTTTCTTTATTTGTTATGCTACTGCTCCTGTTGTCTCTTTCTCCATGTTTCCTTTTTGCCGCTAATGGCAATGATTTGACAGAGAATCTTCCCAGCGGAACAATCAACTGGAGTAGAGGCATTATAACTGCTACCGGAAGTGGTGCCCCTCCTTCTTCTGTAGGCAATCCGGCTCAGGCCCGATTGATGGCTAAACGCGCAGCGGTCCTGGATGCCCGCCGTAACTTACTGGAAACGGTTAAAGGGGTTACAGTAGATGCACAGACAACAGTGCAGAATTTTATGACAACCAGTGACATTGTGGTAACTAAGGTAAGCGGTATAGTAAAGCTGTCAAGGGTTATAAATACCAGGTATATGAGTGACGGTGCAGTAGAGGTTACCGTAGAAATGGACCTGAGAGGGGATCTGTTAAAGTTGATGCTGGAAGAAACCGGAGAGCAAAAAAAAGCTCTTGCCCCTGCGCTAATCCCAAGGAAGGAGGTCCCTCCGACTATTAAACCACCGTCTGTTGAAACTCCACAAACAAAGCTTCCAACGCCTCCAGTTCCCTCCAAGCCGCTGTTGGAAGCAAAAATACAAGAACCACCTAAACCACCATCTGTTGAAACTCCACAAACAAAGCCTGTACAGCCGCCGCCCGAACCCGCGTTAGAAGTAAAAGTAAAGGAGGCTAAAAAGGAGGACAGGAAGGAAGAAATTTCGGGAGATATAGATCTGACCAAGCTCAACTACTCAGGGTTGGTAGTCGATGCCAGGAAGCTTCAAATACGTCCTGCCCTGATACCAAAGATTATGGATCAAAAGGGGGAACTTATATACAGTGATGCAAATTTACTACAAAAAGACGCTGTAAAGATGGGAGTAGTAGGGTATGCCAAAGACGTAGATGCAGCTAAAAAGAACCAGCGGGTTACTGAAAATCCCTTTGTCATAAAAGGAATCCAGGCTACAGGTCAGAAGAGGACAGATGTGGTGATCAACGATCGGGACGCGAATATCATTCAGGGGTCAGATAAATACACAAACTATTTGAAAAATGGAAGAGTACTTTTAGTCTATGATTGATGAACTTTTTACGGCTTCATCACTTTTCAAAGGGAGGTAATTATCAATTGAAACGGCCAAACTTTTTTTTCCTTTTTTTTCTCTTAATTTCAGTTTTGATTCCTCAAAATTCCCTCAAGGCAGAAACAAAGATACTCAAGGGGAAGCATATTGTTATATACGATATTGTAAACCCTCTGGGTGTTGAGTACCTGCCAAACTATTCGAATAAATTCTATAAGCAGGAAGTACTTGCTTCTGATGAATTCAGCAAAAGACTAATAATTGAGATTGACCTCAGTCCTCTGAACTCATCTGCCAGGTTTCCCATAGCATTAAAGGAACTTCCCAACAATATGCAAAAATTTTTAACCGCCGAGCAAAATATTCAAACAAACGATTCGATGATTTCAGAAAAGGCAAGAGAACTGGTTAGAGAGGCTAAATATGTACATGAAGCATTTGCTGCTATTGCCGATTGGTTAATCGATACTGTTAGTTATGATGCAGGTCCCGGTGTGCGCCAGGATGCCAGATCAGTAATGACAACGAAACGAGGGTCCTGTGTAGGCATTACTTGTCTTTCTATCGCTATGCTGAGGAGTGTCGGAATCCCAGCCAGGTATGCCCATGGTTACTTGCCGCCAGGTTATGATTGGGGAATTTCAAAGAAATATTGGGGAATTAAGATTAACGGCGGTGGATTCCATGCCTGGATAGAGGTATACTACCCGGATATTGGCTGGACGTTTTCTGACCTGGAACACTCTAAGGATTTTGTTGATCCCTTCCATATCCTGAGGTACATTGATGGAGTTGAACATACCCCTCGTTACTATAAAGGTGGAGAGATGGATGTGGAAAATGCAACAACTTATACGATATTTAAAGAGGAAAATACTACTTTGCCGGTAGACCAGCTTCCATCCCCTGGAAAGGCAATCCTGGGCAGGCAAAGGGCAGCTCAACAGTTTGGGACTATTTATGGTTCTGTAATCGGTGCTGATGAAAAGATAATTCCTAAAGGGAAAGTTACCTTATGGAAAGGGTCTAAGGGTCGTATTTTCCTATTTGAACAAGGAAAATATTCGATAATCGGACTTAAGGAAGGAAACTACAGGATTGCTTTTGAGGCAGATGGATATAGTGGACTTGACAAGGACATCACAATTAAGGATAAAGAAATAGTCAATGTTAACATAAAGCTGGATGACAAAAGGTAAATCACGTTAGATGCTTGCTATCTAACGGGCTAAAGACGAGGTGCATAGAGATGGTAAAGCGAACCTTAATTACCGGAGGAGCTGGATTTCTCGGTTCCCACATGTGCGATCGTTTGATTGCAGAGAGTCATTTTGTTATCTGCATGGACAACCTTATTACCGGGAACATGGACAATATTGCCCATCTCTTTGGTAATAACCATTTCAGGTTCATAAAACACGATGTGACCGAATATATATATGTAGAAGGAGAATTAGATTTTATTCTACATTTTGCTTCCCCTGCAAGCCCTATAGATTACTTGAAGTTGCCGATCCAGACCTTAAAGGTAGGTTCCCTGGGGACTCATAAGGCTTTAGGGTTGGCTAAAGCAAAGAAGGCAACTTTTTTATTGGCCTCAACTTCAGAGTGCTACGGTGACCCTCTGGTTCACCCCCAGTCGGAGGATTATTGGGGCAATGTTAACCCGGTTGGTCCCCGTGGGGTTTATGATGAAGCCAAGAGATTCGCTGAAGCCATAACCATGGCATATCACAGATACCATGGTATTGAAACCAGGATTGCCAGAATATTTAATACCTATGGTCCTAAAATGAGGCTGGATGACGGCAGAGCTTTACCTACCTTTATATGCCAGGCATTGCGTAAGGAGGAACTTACTGTATTTGGAGACGGACTACAGACCCGAAGCTTTTGCTACGTTTCAGATTTGGTCGAGGGTATTTACAGACTGCTGATGTCTGATGAAATCCCACCTGTAAATTTGGGCAATCCCAGCGAGATAACTATCCTGGAGTTTGCGGAGAAGATACTGGAATTAACAGATAGTAAAAGCAAAATAACCTTTACAACCCTGCCTGAGGATGATCCTAAAGTAAGACAACCTGAGATTAGCAAGGCTAAAAAGCTGCTTAACTGGGAACCCAAAATATCCCTTGACGAAGGGTTAAAGATGACACTGGAGTATTTTAAAGAAAGGGTTTGATGTTACATAACCTTTTTAACATCCATCAAGGGTTTTCCCCTTACATAATCCCCCCTTTTTTGGGTCTCCTGACAACGCTGGGGTTGGCTTTGCTGGCCTTTATAAAGGGAAAAGGCAGAAAGTCAAATCTCCTCTTTGCCTGTCTGTGCACTATTGGGGTCTTTTTGAATATAGATGTGGCACTGATGACTATCGTAACAAAAGGAGATATAGCCCTTAAAATCAGCAGATATGATCACCTGTTATTGGTCTATAATATTCCCATATACCTCCACTTTGTTCATACCTTTTTTTCTATAAACAAAAAAAGATGGCTGGTCCCGGTAGCCTACCTGTTCAGTTTTTCATTGATGTTTTTCACCCAATCCCAATTCTATCTTATCGGCAGTTATAGGTATTACTTCGGCTTTTTTGCTAAAGGCGGGCCACTTTTTTATCTGTTTTTCTCCGTGAATTCTTTAGTGCTTTTATACTGTCTGTATCTCTCCTACAAACAGATAAAAGAAGAGATAAACCCTGTAAAACGTAATCAGATTAAGTACGTCTTTCTGGGGTTCGGAACATATACCATATTGGCACTGCTAAACGTTCTTCCAATGAGCGGGATAGAAATCTACCCCTTCGGCAATTTTGGTTTTATATCCATGATAATCCTCGCTTTTGGAGTTTTAAAGCACGATCTTCTGGATATGGGATTTCTCATAAGAAAAGGCATGGTTTATTCATCGATTACTGCCTTCCTAATGGCGTTTTATGCCTTTTTAATAGTAGCATTTGATATGATTTTTAAGGGCTTCAAAATTTCTGATTCTTTTCTCTTTCCTGTCTTCCTTTTCCTCATCATTCTGTTTGTTTTTATCCCCGTGAAAGAAAAGGTTCAAATGGTTATCGACAGAATCTTCTTTAAGGGTAAATACGATTATCAGAAAACATTAAGAGATGTTAGTCAGGCTATGAGGTCTATCCTTCATATAGATGAGATAGTAAATCGCATTATTGACACAGTCATAAATTCAATGCATGTAACCAGCGTATCAGTGGTTTTGTGGAGTGAGGAAGAAAAAGCCTTTCGAGTCCACAGTGTAAAGGGAGAGTTCGAAAAAAATGTAAAAGAAATAGAGTTAGTGCCGGAAAGCCCATTGATTGCCCTGCTGATGAGCCAAAAAAGAGAACTATCCAAGCATGATATTGAAGAAGGAAATGAGTGGATAATTAACAAAAGAGAGTGCCTCAGGCAATTGGGGTATCTGCACGCAAGTTTAATAGTTCCTATGATCTTTAATAATTCTGTAAAAGGTTTTATCGGCCTTGGTTACAAAAAATCGGGCGATCTATATACCTCGGAAGACATGGAATTACTGCAAACCTTAGCAAATCAAAGCAGTATTTCAATAGAAAATGCCAGGTCGTACAGGATAATCGAGGACTTAAATAAGAACCTTGAGATGAAGATACAGGCTCGTACAAAAGAGCTGGAGAGGGCTTTGTTAGAGAAGGAAAAAACACAAGAACAGCTTATCCGATCAGAGAGTCTGGCGGCTGTCGGACAATTGGTAGCCGGGGTGGCACATGAACTGAATAATCCCCTCTCAAGTGTATCGAGCCTTATTCAATCTACTGTGCAATATTTGGAAGATAAGGATGTTAAAAGGGAATATGAAGGTGAGATTATAGACGATCTTCGGTTTACATTAAAAGAGTTAATGCGTGCAAAGGAGATCATTGCCAGTCTCCTGGATATATCACGTCAGACCCAAGGGTATACAGAGCCAGTGAATATAAACACGGTTGTTAAGGATGCATTGCGGGTACTTTATAATCAATATAAAAGATACGAGGTAGAAATAGTGGAAGAGTTCCATGAAGACATCCCGGAGATTAAAGGGAACTTTGCCAATCTGGGGCAGGTATGTCTGAATATAATAAAGAACTCTATCCAGGAAGTTAAAGGGAACGCCGGGAATATAACCTTAAGAACAGGTTTTGACCAAAAGAGCAACAGGGTAATCTTTGAATGTACTGATACAGGTAAGGGGATACCCCCGTCAACAATCAAAGATATATTTAAACCCTTCTTTACCACAAAAGAGGTGGGTACAGGTACTGGACTTGGTTTGTATATTTCTCACGAGATTGTAAAAAGGCACAGGGGAGATATCTTCGTTTTTAGCACGCCAGGCAAGGGGACTACCTTTCGGGTTGAGTTGCCTGTTGACTCATAAATAGTGGCTGAACGGAAACCCCATTTTTTGTCATTTCGACCAAAGGGAGAAATCTAAAATGTCAATATACCATAAGATTTCTCGCTACGCTCGAAATGACAGCTTTGCCTAGTTATGGCTGAATAGTTGCGAATAATCTAGAATTAACAAAATAGGAGCTTTCTTATAGGAGTAATACCATGAATGGGCTACTAATAGTTGACGATGAAGAGGGTATCAGGAGGGCTCTCAATAAGGCATTTCAAAACGAGAGCTATTCTATTTTTATGGCGAAAGATGGAAATGAAGCTATAAGGATAGTTGATGAAAACATAGATAAGATTGGCATCATTATATCAGACCTTAAAATGCCTGGTATTGATGGTATTGAGACTCTATCGGCTATTGGCAATATTAATCCGGAGATAACACGCATTGTTTTAACAGGATATGGCACAATGGAAAGTGCTATTCAGGCTACCAACGAAGGTATCGATGGATTTTTGACAAAACCCTTTGATAACATTGAGATAAGGGCCAAGGTAAGAGAGTATTTCCTGAAGAAACACTTGAAACAATTCGTATCCGACCAGATACTGCAGGAATTACAGAATGACCCCAGTACGGTTAAACCCAGAAAGCAACGGACAACTATCTTGTTTGCAGATATAAGAGGCTTTTCTTCAATTTCAGAAGGGGTAGACCCAGAAGAACTGGCGGCATTTTTAAGCCGTTATTATTTCACGCCATTAAGTGATATTGTATTTAAGCATAACGGAACCCTTGATAAACACATAGGGGACAGTATAATGGTTATTTACGGGGCACCTATTTCCTACGATGACGACCCTCTTCGTGCAGTCCTGACAGCCATAGAAATGCAAAAAAGGATAGTCGAGGTAAGCGTAAAGTTGGGGGCTTCTGGTCCGGTGTCAATACCCATAGGTATTGGCATTAACACTGGTGAGGTAGTGGCAGGAATCTTTGGGTCTACCAGGAAGAAGGAATACACTGTTATAGGATCAGCGGTTAACGTTGCAGCCAGGTTAGAAAAGATTGCCAAAGCGGGCCAGATTTTAATTGCAGAGGATACCTTCCAGGAGGTTCATCATAAAATAGAAGTAGAGAAACTGGATGCTGTGAGCATGAAAGGAATTGGAAGAAATATAAATATATACAATGTGTTAGGAATAAAGTCCCATAATTCTCTTTAAGTAATGTGACCGCCTATAGATTCTATCTGCTTCCCTCTCCTTGCTTCCCCAGGCTAAGCCAAAAGGCTCAATTTCCCGTTAACACAGCAAGTGTTGCCCGTTCAGTCCTCCAGCTTCATCACTAGTTCGCAACAGTCATCCCCCAGGGTGAGCAGTTTGGTAGCCTTATACTTAATTTTGGGGTTGAGGGCTTCCAGCATCCCTTCAACATAGGGGATACCGATCTTACATTCATGTGGAGTCCAGCGGTCCTTCAGGAAGCAATTATTGATTCGCAGCATCCCCTCCCGTTCCTCGCTCTTAGCAATATCTTCATCCATAAGGGGCCAGAGGTTGACATCGTGCCAGTTGATAACCTCTAGCACACTTGCCATATCATTTCCCACAATACCCAGGGATTGAGCTATGCGGGGTGTGATCTCACGCATATAGTCTCTCACTACCTTGTTGAGTAGTTCTCTCCCCTCTTTTCCATACCGCTCTTCAACAGCGTCGAAGACCCGCCCAAGGATTTCCCATGAGATGGTTTGACCAAAGGCCAACCGCTCTTCCTGGTTAAGCTCTTTTAAATCCACCTTAAAAATGTCCCTTTTCTGCCCCTGACTAACCATTGTATTTCCCCCTTGATATTATTTTTGCTGACGGATTGAACTAATTTTGTTGTTCTTGACACGCTGCCATCTTAATCGAATCGAGTTTTGTGTCAAGAAAAATAAAGCCTTCCCTTTTCCTTTCCTCAATAACATCTCAAAGAAGACTGTTTCCAATTTTCCGCGATACCTTTAACCTTCCTTGAAGGAGGGAAGGGGGCATGTGTTAGAAACTCCTTGACACTACTATAGATTTAAACAATAATTAAACTATACGAACTTAATCTGATTATATATCTTATTCTCCTCCCTCGAGTAGAGATGTTCACTATGTAAAACTTAGAAACATATTCCACAGGATAAAAGGAAAGATGGACAGTTGTTGTGTAGTAACGGTCGGCTGGAATAATTAGGCAATAAAGCTGCCCGTAGAAATTAACAGGCGGAAGAAAGGAGGCTTTTAAATGGAGGGTATTCAGTTTGTTACAGATGAAAAAGGGCAAAGAGTAGCAGTACAAATTAACCTCAAAAAGTTTGGTGAGCTTTGGGAGGACTTTTATGATAGTCTGCTTGCACAGCAAAGGGCTAAAGAGCCAAGAGAATCACTTGAATCGGTTAGAAAACGCTTAAAAAAACAAGGAAAATTGCATGTCTAATTACACCATAACCTTTGCACGTTCTGCTCGCAAAGAGCTTGAGGCACTTGAGGAAAAGATTGTGAACCGGATTTTCCCTAAAATTGAAGCATTGTCAAAATACCCTTATCCATCTTGTTGCCGCAAACTGATTGGCGAAAGACATCTTTGGCGGATTAGGATTGGTGATTACAGGGTGGTTTATGCTATTTACGATGATAAAAACATTGTGGATATTATAGCTGTACGCCACAGAAAAGATGTTTATAAATGAAGTCTATATGCCTTGCCCGCAACGGCAGATAATAATGTTTCAAGTATAGTTGGACAAAATTCAGAAAAAATTGATATTAGCGAGCACCAATGTCAAATCTTACACCGATGATTAAACAGTATCTGGAGATAAAGGAAGCGCATAAAGAGGCTATACTCTTTTTCCGGATGGGTGATTTTTATGAAATGTTCTTTGAAGATGCTGAGATAGCATCGGGAATTTTGGATATTACCCTTACCTCAAGAGATAAAAACAAAGAGAACAGTGTCCCTTTATGTGGTATTCCGTATCATTCAGTCTCGCCCTATATCTCAAAATTGATTGACAGGGGATACAAAGTGGCCATCTGTGAACAGGTGGAAGATCCGAAAAATGCTGTTGGGATTGTCAAGAGGGAAGTTACCAGAATTATCACCCCTGGATTGGTCGTAGATACAGATACCCTGGAAGCTAATGAGAACAATTTTTTGATGAGTATCTCATTTAACAAAGAGAGTTGGGGTATAGCCTTTCTGGACATGTCTACAGGAGAATTCAGTGCTACAGAAATTACAGATTATCGTGTGTTGCCTGAAGAGATATCTAGAGTTGGTCCAAGAGAAATACTCGTCCCCAGATTTCTCAGTGAGCACGATTCCTTTCAGGCTCTTCTTAAATCCATGAACAAATATGTGCTGACACCCATAGATGATGATATCTTTGACTATGAGAAATCCCTTAAGCTGCTTTCAAAGCAGATAAGCAGAGAGTCCTTTAAGAACCTCGATTCTGATAATATGAAAGAGGCAGTTAAAGCTGCCGGCGGCATAATTCATTATATCAAAGTTACCCAAAAAGCAGAACTCTGCCATATCAACTACCTCTCCTTCTACCAGGTTAATGAATATATGGTTGTGGATGAGTCTACCAAGAGGAATCTTGAACTTTTTTGTACAATACGGGATAGGTCTAAAAAGGGTTCACTGATAGGCATACTGGATGAAACCATGACAGCCATGGGGGGGAGAAAAATTAGAAGCTGGTTGAATTATCCTCTATTAACTGTTGATAAAATAAGGGAAAGGCTTGATGTAGTATCAGAATTAAAAGATGAGACTATACTTCGGACAGATATGAGGAATCTCCTGAAAGAAATCCGTGACCTTGAGAGAATCAATAGCAAAGTCTCTTTGATTACTGTCAATGGCAGAGATCTGATTCAATTAAAGACGTCCATTAAATATCTTCCGGAGATTAAAGGACACCTTGGAAAATTGACTTCCAATCTGGCTCAGGGAATCTTTTCACAACTCGATGAGCTGACAGACATCTACAATCTGATAGAGAGATCCATCACTGACTACCCACCTTTTACCATCAGGGAAGGGGGGGTAATTAAAGAGGGGTACGACAGGAATCTGGATGAGCTGAGAAAAATCAGCAAAGGTGGGAAGGGTTGGATTGTAAGCCTGGAGGCTAAAGAGAGGAAAAAAACCGGAATAAATTCTTTGAAGGTTGGATTCAACAAGGTCTTCGGCTATTACATAGAAGTCACCAGAACGAATTTAGAGTTGGTGCCCAAAGATTATATAAGAAAACAAACTCTGGTCAATGCAGAGAGGTACATTACTCAAGAACTGAAAGAGTATGAATCGACTGTATTGGAAGCCGAACAAAAGCAGGTTGAATTGGAGCTCCAGTTGTTCAACCAGATTAGAGAACATATCGCTATGGAAACTAGGCGAATACAGCATACAGCTTCTTTAGTAGCTGAACTTGATGTATTGCTTGCCCTTGCTGAAGTGGCCGACAGATACAATTATGTTAAACCTGTAATCAATGAGGAAGACCGCATAAATATCATCGATGGCAGGCACCCGGTTATCGAGCAGATGAACCTGGGGGACAGGTTTGTCCCCAACGATATAAGCCTCGACAGTAAAGAGAATCAATTGATAATAATTACCGGCCCCAATATGGCCGGAAAGTCCACCATAATGAGGCAGGTGGCTCTTATTGTTCTGATGGCACATATAGGAAGTTTTGTTCCTGCAAAAGATGCTGCTATTGGTCTGGTTGATAGGATATTTACCCGTGTCGGGGCATTAGACAATCTGGCTAAAGGTGAAAGTACATTTATGGTAGAGATGAACGAGACTGCCAGCATACTACGCAATGCCTCAAATAAGAGTCTGGTGATTCTGGATGAAATCGGAAGGGGTACAAGTACTTTTGATGGCCTGAGTATTGCGTGGGCAGTGGCTGAGTATATACATGATCAGCCAAATCTTCGGGCAAAGACGCTATTCGCTACCCACTACCATGAGCTTACGGAGCTGGCTCTAACAAAGGAAAGGGTTAAAAACTATAATATCGCTGTCAAGGAGTGGAATGACAGGATTATCTTTCTAAGAAAGCTTGTTGAGGGAGGAACCAGCCGAAGCTATGGTATTCAGGTAGCAAGACTGGCCGGGCTTCCAGGGGAAGTTATTGACCGTGCCAAAGAAATCCTTGTGAATCTTGAGAGGGGAGAATTAAACGAGGTTGGAATTCCCAAAATTGCCCTTTCAAAACGCTATAGGAACAAACTGGAGAATTATCAATTGAGTCTGTTGGATCAAAGTACAGATTATCTGTGTGAAGAGTTGAAAAGACTGGACATATCTACACTCACTCCCCTGGAGGCGTTGAATAAATTGAATGAATTAAGGGAAAAAGCTGTGAAAGAGTAATCTATTCAGATAGTTACCCAGATATTTATACTTGACAGCAAATTAAATAGAGCTTATTATGTCTAATATCAACTGGAAGCTTTGAAAGTCTATACAAACTGTCATTGCGAAGAGCGGGTGAGCCGAAGCTCTGAGCGAAGTGAAGGGGACATGGCAATTTTATTATTTATCAATAAGTTATAAGATTTCTCCTTCCAGTCGAAATGACAAAGTATAAGGGATAAAGCGTTGTACAAAGAATACTGGGGATTGAAATTATCCCCCTTTGAAAACGTTCCTGATCCTCACTTTTTATATCTGTCGCCCAAACATGAAGAAGCTCTGATGAGGCTGCTCTATGCAGCAAACGGACAAAAAGGTGCAGCAATGTTGACCGGGGGGATAGGGTGTGGTAAAACACTCTTGAGCCGTGTTTTTGTCCAGAGGTTGATAGATGAAAAGTTTAAAGTTGCCCTTATATCAAATCCTTCCCTGCCCCCTGTTTCTTTTCTCCGGGAAATTGTTTATCAACTGGGAATTAAAACCACTCACAGGTTGAAGGTAGATTTACTGCATCTCTTAAATAATGAGATATTGAATAATTTAGAAAAAGGGAAGGATACCATACTGGTCATTGATGAAGCACACCTGATTATTGGCAACAAATCAATTTCTGAAGAGATTCGACTTCTCCTTAATTTTCAACTTGATGACCGATTTTTGTTGACTCTAATCCTGATTGGCCAGCCAGAGTTAAAAGAAGGGATCTCACAAATACCTCAACTGGAACAGAGGATTGCCATAAGATATACCCTGAAACCACTTAGTTCGTCTGAGACTGAGCAATATATACAATTCCGCCTGAAGACCGCAGGGCTATCCAAAAACATCTTTACCCAGGAAGCCATAAGCAAGATATATGAATATAGTAAAGGAATCCCCAGAAAGATCAATAATATCTGCGATCTTAGCCTTCTGGTAGGTTACAGCACAAAGGTGAAGGAAATTGATTCCATAGTGGTACAGGAATCAATTAATGAACAAACCTGAGGTGTAACATCATGGTTGAATTCAAGGACATTATTAAAGAGAAAATAGAATCGAAAGGGGTAAAACCGGAAAAGAAAAGAACCAAAAAATCCCCTCCTTTCCAACCTGAATCTGACCATGATTCTATGGCTATTTTCACAACAGATAAATCAGACCCTGATAAGGTCTTCAGAGAAGCTCTTCAATACGTGGAGGAAATAGGTTTTAAAATAAAAGAGGGGGTAAATTTTCAGATTGGTCCACTGTTTAACATCTCAGAAGCGATTGTAGATAATCTGCGACCACATGAAATGCTTACAACCAGGCTACAGAATAACCAAAAAACGGATAAACTTTTGCTGAACGCATCTTCCATTGGGCAACCTTTAGATTATCTCGTACTTCATATGGTTAATGTGGCTATCTTTGCTATAGAAATCGGTATAGGGCTTTTATATTCAAGAGAACAACTGTTTAAACTCGGGGTCGCTGGATTGCTCCATGATGTGGGGATGTGGAAGATACCTGACGAGATAGTCAAAAAACATGGGGCTCTGAATAATGAAGAGTTTGATATGATAAAAAGACATACTGAATATGGATTTGAGATTCTGAGTTCTTTAGGAGAAGAATACGCATGGTTAGCCGAAATAGCCCTTCAGGAACATGAGAGGGAAAACGGCAAGGGTTATCCCCGTGGACTAAAGGGGGAGGAAATCAATGAGAACGCCAAGATCATTGGTCTCGCCGATGTCTATGAAGCAATTTCCCATTCGAGGTCATATAAGAAATATCTCCTTCCTCATCACGCAATAAAGGAAATATTGAATACTTTGCATGGATTCTTTCCTACCAACATCATAAAGGCGTTGGTTGAGCGACTTTCCATATTTCCTCTATACAGTTATGTTAAATTAAATTCAGGTTACATCGGGAGGGTGATCGAAGTTGACGAAGCCCGTCCACTACGCCCTACTGTAGAGGTCTTATTCGACTCTCAAAAAAAGAAGCTGGATAAAACACAACGTGTTAAATTATCAGATACACCGATACTCTATATAACAGGGGCAGTTGATGAAGGAGATCTGCCTGATTTAAATGCCGTTGCTGGATAATCAATTACAAGTGAAGGATTCAAGTGAAATGTTAAAACTCTAAGGCTTTTACTCTTTAAAGAACAGACACATGAATCTCCGAATCCTTTTTGATAGGGAGGGTTAACGCTTCATGGAATTTGATGAGAGGATTTACAGGAAGAGCGATTCCATTGTATCGAGAAAGATAGCTGATGAGTTTATACTGGTCCCCATCAGGCAAAATGTGGGGGATCTGGAGAGTATCTTTACCCTGAATGAGACTGCTGCACGCATCTGGGAAATGATAGACGGTGAAACAAAGGTTGGAAGAATAAAAGAAAAGGTAGTAGAAGAGTTTGAGGTAACGCCAGAGGAAGCTGAAAAGGATATTATAGAACACTTGCAGCAGTTAGAGGGGATAAAAGCAATAATATGAGCCCCACAATATTTAGAGAGAAAGGCTACAGATTTTATTTTCTTTCAAATGAAGAAAAACGAATACATATTCATGTGACGGGCGAGGATGGCGAAGCAAAATTTTGGTTGAAACCTATTATGTCGTTATCTGTATATCATGGGCTAAATAGGAGGAAATTAAACGAGATTCAAAAAATCGTAGAGGAGCATAGGAATGAAATCATTGAAGCATGGCAAACGCATTTTGGTAAGCGTTGAAAATATAACCCCTTTCGGTATATGGCTTTTTGTAAAAGAAAGGGAATACTTCCTGAGTTATAATGATTTTCCTTACTTTAAAGGTCAAACATTGAATTCCATACAAAATGTTCAATTGCTTCATGGCTATCATTTATACTGGCCAGAATTGGATATTGATTTGGAAATTGATAATCTCGAAAATCCCGAAAAATATCCGTTAAAGTCAAGAATCAAAGCGAATCCAACAAGTTATTCCAGTAAACGGGCAGTAGCTCATCGCTGAACCCCATAAGGTACAGTGACTTTAGCTTTAAATCCCGAAGAGGCTGAAAAGGATATTATAGAACACTTGCAGCAGTTAGAGGGGATAAAAGCAATAATTGAAGGGTAGGAGAGACCAGATTGGGAAGAAGTTAACCCCAGGAAAATACGTTTGACTGAATAGATATGGAAAGAACTGAATGAGACTGCTGCACGCATCTGGGAACAAACGTCAAGTCAATGAGATAAAAGAGATACTGCTCCAAGAGTTCGATGTTACTTCCGCAGAGGTCGGAGAGGGCATGAAAACTATCCTTGCTCAAATGGGACAAATCGGTAGTGTTAAAATTGCTCTATGATTATCAAGACCCAACTCTGTATCCCACCGGATTATGAATATGGTGTTCCGCCTTTGGGTACACCTGCCTTAGTTGGTTATCTAAAAACCCACGGCTTTCCGGTCACCCAAGCCGATTACAATATTGCTTACCGTGATTTTTTATGGGGCAAGGTAACAGTTAAACTCGATAAAAAATTGCTCCGCCCAACGCCTATTCTTAAACATCTTCTTAAAAAGCATTTCGCGGAAAAGTTGCAAAATAGATATTATTCTCACTTGCTTCCTGATGAATCTCGAGATGACTTAGGGATGCCCTTTTTAGCATACAACAACAATACCAATTCCTCGTTCTACTTTACCGAACGGCTCCTTGCTTCATCCAATCTTTTACGTTATCTTAACGATATTGAAGAGAATACCTTTTATCAATTTTTTACCGAACAGGCCATTGTTGAAGGCATCATTAAGCAGGGGGTTAACCTCCTGGGCATCTCGGTTACTTCACCTTCTCAGGTAATCCCGACATTTACCCTTTGTAATTTAGTCAAGAAAACGAATCCGGAACTCAAAATTATCCTTGGTGGACAATGGGTTTCGCTTTACCGGGATGAACTCGCCAATCGTCCCGATTTAGTTTCACTTTTTGATGGCTTTATATATTTTGAGGGTGAAACACCACTAGCCCGTCTTATTCACACACTTCAAGCAGAAGGATCGCTTAACTGTGTGCCTAATTTGATATACAGAGCGGATAACCGCTGGGTTGTTAGTCCTTTATCCACTGAGGAAGATTTGGATCAACTGCCCTCCCCTGACTTCGAAGGCTTACCACTTAACGAATATGATGCCAGTGGCCACGGTAAAATGACACTTCCTTTTGAGGCTTCACGCGGTTGTTACTGGGGCAGATGTGATTATTGTGTTGACCTGCCTTTGCCGAAACCGCGCTATCGTCGTAAAACTCCCGCTTTGGCAGTCCGTGACATTAAAATTCTGGTTGATCAGTATCCGGTAACCGATTTAATGTTTTCCGATCCCGCTCTTGCGCCTCAACAAATGAAGTCTATTTCAGAACAGATCATCGCTGAAGGTATTAAAATTAGGTGGTGGACAATGGCTCGATGTGATTCCCAATTTTCTGAGGAGATATTTACCCTGGCGGCGCGGGCGGGTTGCAGACAGATTAACTTCGGGTTTGAATCGGCCAATGACCGGGTTTGTGCTTCTGTGCACAAGGGGAATCACCGCAAGACCTCTTTAAAGGTCATACGCGACTGCCATAATGCCGGCATTGATGTTTATCTCCAGTGCATGCTGGGGCTACCGACTGAAACGGTTGAGAAAGGACTGGATACAGTGCAGTTTTTGATTGAACACCGGCAATTCATTAGTTGTATAACCTTTAATGTCTATTACCTTACCCCGGGCAATAATGTTTATAATGACCCGATGCGCTACGGGCTGGAGTACAAAAGGGATCCAGCACTTCCCTTTAAGTTCTTTACAGAATTTACACCAACCGGTGATATGATGACCCAGGCAGAGGCACATAACCTGCAAAAACTTTGCTGGGGTCTTATGGATCGATATGATAAACCACCTGTTCCCGAAATTAACCTGGATAAAAAACCGGTTCTCGCAAAGGAAGTTTATCTTATCCCCATCGCCTTTAGTCTGAACAATGCCTCTTCAAAAGGCTGGTATCTCCTTAATAAAACAGACGGCAGCTACCTGATGATGAATGATCAGGAAAAAGAGCTGATTAAATTAATAAAATGCCGGTTCAGCGGTACCGAACTAATGGCAAAGCTAAAAGATGTGCAACCTTTAGATACTTCAGCTATGGTTCAAGAGAAACTTGAGGTATTACTGAAGCGATTACTAAGAGAAGGGTTTATTGAGCTAAAGTAATATGAAGATTCCATCGGTTAAATCTGTTAACTGTGAAAATGTTGTATTACTAGAAAACCACAATGAGGTACTTCCTGTTTGGCAGAATGCCGGAGTTAAAGATAAAATTTTGGTTCACATTGATGCCCATATTGACTTTGGCTGGGTACCGGAAAAGGACTTAACCCAGATCCTTGAGGCAAAGAATAAAGATGAATTAAAAACACTCCTTGAGAGTCAAACCATCTGGAATCCGACCTCTAAAAAGAAAGAGAAAATGGTACATATCGGCAATTATATCTGTCCCGCCATGCAGCATGGTATCGTTCGCGAATTTTATTGGATCCTGCCAGACGGAAGTTTTTCTAATCACAAAACACGCAAAGCCATAGCAAACATATTTAAGAATCTTATTAAGATAAAATCTCACCAAGATAAAAAAATTGAACAGTCCAATAATTCTATATCCACTCAATTTTACAATAAGAAGGTTCAAGCATCCACCTTAGCCCATCTGCCCGAATTTGATGAGCCAGTGCTTTTAGATATTGATCTGGACTTCCTGGTAACGCCATCCATCGTGAATAGCCTTGCGCCTGATCGCAAACCCTGGCTTTGGCCTCAAGAATTGGTTGAAAGGTTAAACACGAAGCGGTTAAAGACAGAGATAGTAACTATTGCCTATTCGGTTGAGGGAGGCTTTACACCACTTAAATATAAATATCTGGGTGATGAGTTAAAATTACGTCTCCAGCAACCGTTATTAGACAGAACTCAGCAAGAAATTCTTACCGCTAAAAGGGAGGCTCTTCTCTACGAATTTCAGGACAAAAACCAGTCAGCGATAGCTCAATACGAAAGCGTATTAAGATTAACCTCAGAAGATCCTTCTATTTTTTATAATCTTTCACGACTCCATTACAATATCGGGCAATATGATCAGGCTACCCTTTACTACCAGAAATCAATCGCCCTGGATCAGAGCTATCGCACCCGGTATAATAATAATGGGCCAGTATACGAAGCACTTGGCAAATGGTTGACGGCTGAGCAAGAGTATCAGCGGGCATTGCAACTCGACCCAGAGAATCCTGATGCCTTCAGTGGATTAGGTAATGTCTATCTCCAACAAAAAGCGTGGCACAAGGCGATTGATAGTTATCAAAGGGCGATTGAATTGAGACCAGACTACGCCGCAGCCTATCTTGGATTAGGCTATGCTTATCTTAAAACCGGACAAATTGATCCCGCCCGTTTAGCCCTGGAGAAATCCATTGCCCTGGATTCAACCGATCCATTGGTCTATTATTTGCAGGGAATAGTCTTTGAGAAGAATGGAAAAGTCTCAGGGGCAATTGGGTATTATAAAAAGTCTATCCGACTTGGACTGTTGGATGTCAAAGTCCAGATTAGATTGGGGAAACTATACATGAGGAAAGGATTTTGGACGAAGGCATTCAGGCATTATCGAAGAGCCCTGAAAATATTTACTCAATCAATCCCCCTTTACCTTAGGAAAACAATATGAGACTAACACCCGAGGTTCGGCTCACTAAGAATCCGGATATTCAATGGAAGATGATTGAAGAGGAAGCAGTGCTGGTTGATCAGGATGAACTTCAGATTCTGCATCTGAACGAGGTTGCCACGGAGGTCTGGAACTTGATCGACGGTAAGAGAACTGTGAACGAAATCATCACCCAAATGCTCAGTGTTTTTGAGGTTAAGCGTAAGACCGCGGAGAAAGATATCCTTGACTTTTTACAGAAATTGATTAAGATAGAGGCTATAACTAATATTAAGGAAGTTATCTTATGACTATTTGCTCAATACCACAATTAAGTTACCAGGCATTTGGGCATCAAATTAGACCTAAGATATTTCAGTATCGGATACCTTATGGCGGGGCACTGGAGCTAACCTATCGGTGTAACCTGCATTGTGTTCACTGCTATTGTAATTTGCCGCCACATGACCGGTCAGCTAAAACCCAAGAACTTACCTATTCTGAGATCTGCCAGTGCCTGGATGAGATGGCTGATGCCGGTTGTCTCCGGTTATTAATCACCGGGGGAGAACCTCTTCTGCGGCCTGATTTCTGGGAAATTTACTCCTATGCCAAAGGCAGAGGGTTTATTATTGAACTCTTTACTAACGGCACCCTGATGACCTCCACATTGATAGAACAATTTGCTGAATACCCGCCTTGTGATATTGAAATAACCATTTATGGTCTGAGCGAAAAGACCCATGAAAGGATTACCCGATCTAAAGGTTCATTCAGAAAGACCCACTCGGCTATTAAGCACATCCTGGCGAAAAAGCTATCGCTGACCCTTAAAACCGTAGTTATGACCTTAAATAAAGACGAGTTTCTTGGTATCAAAAGGTTTGCGGAAACCTTAGGTGTCAGGTTCAGATTTGATCCCTTTATTAATCCCAGGCTGGACGGTTCTCCAGAACCTTCTCAATGGCGGTTATCACCCCAGGAGGTGATTGACTTTGACTTTGCAGATAAAAAGCGTGCTCAGCAATTAGAGGAGAACTTTAAAGAATTACAAGGTCTGCAAACAGATAGTCTTTATCTTTGTAGTGCTGGCTTAACTGGTTTTAACGTTAATCCCTACGGACAGGTCAGCCCCTGCACCATGACACAGAGTCAGGGCTATAATCTGAGAAGCATTGGTTTTTCTCAGGGCTGGCAAGAAATAATGCCTAAGCTGATTAACCAGAGGATGGACGCAGACTTCCCTTGCCGGAACTGCGAACTGGTTTATCTATGTGAGCAATGTCCAGGCTGGGCAGAACTGGAAAAAGGTAACCCGCAAAGAGTAGTCGATTTTCTCTGCCAGGTTACCCAGCTAAGGCAGAAGAATTTTGGTAGCAAGGAGGTGAAAAGGGATGGAAAAGAAAAAACGCCCATGGCAAAGACCACAGCTAAAACAGGTTAAATTAAACATCGACGAGGCAGTCCTGGGAATTTGTAAGGCTGGTCCTACAGACACTATTGGGAGGACTGGCAGAGCTTGCTCAACAAATGGATGTAGGACAACCTTAGGTTCTTAATTTGGAAGAAATGGAAAAGCTCGATGAGATAAGAATCTGTATTGGCGGGATTACTTTTTCGGTTCGTGCCCCGGGCTATGACCTCAGACACGACCATAATCGGCTGAGATATCAGCCTTTTCTGGTTTTTGCTGAGCCGGAGGTATTTGTCCAGCGCCATTTTGAGCCGTTCGCTTTGCCTCAGCAACAGTTAAAGATATATAATCCATTTCCTGATTGGACCATCTCTAAACTGGATGCCTCATATCTCTTCCATATCGGAGATGAAATGGCGCTATTCCCGGAGGATTTTACGCAGGCTGACATCTATAGCGATAAAGATGTGGTCGGATCAGGTTTTAGCAGTTTTGGTTACCCCTTTGACCAGTTTATGACTATTGCATTACTGAGTCAGCGCCAAGGAACATTGATTCATGCCTGCGGAGTCAGTGATTGCGGTCATGGGTTACTCTTCGCCGGCGTATCTGGAGCGGGAAAGAGTACTATAGCTGACTTCTGGAAAGACAAAAAGGATGCCACTATACTTAGCGATGACCGGGTAATTATCCGCAAGATTGATGGTCGCTTCTGGATGCACGGCACCCCCTGGCACGGAGATGCGGAACTATGTTCGCCGGAAAAGGCTCCTCTGGAAAGAATTTTCTTTCTTAACCATGCCCGTGAGAACAAGGTAGAAGGAATAAAATGGGTTGACGCTGCTTCAAAATTGCTGGTTTGCTCTTTCCCAACCTTATGGGACAAAAAAGGTATGGAATCTACTTTAGGATTTATTGATGAGTTGGTCAGAGAAGTTCCTTGTTGTAGACTCAATTTCCTCCCAGATAAAAGAATTGTAGACTTCGTAAGAGATATTTAGACAGGTGAAAAATCCAATCTTTTTAAACCATTCCAACTTATTGAAATTAAGCAGGGAATTACTTGAAAGGGATGTGTCTATCCGTTTTCAGGCAAGAGGCTTTAGTATGCGTCCCTTTATTCGGAATGGAGATTTTATTACGGTAAGTCCAGTTAAAAATCCCTCTCTCAAAATAGGGGATGTGGTATTTTACTCAACTTCTGAAAACAATGTAGCAGTACACCGCGTTATTAATAAATGCAGGGAAAATGGCAACATGAACTTGGTGATTAAGGGGGATGCTTCCTTTAGCTCCCCTGAAAAGGTTGATATGCAAAATGCGTTAGGCAAGGTAGTGGCAATTGAAAGGAATGGGCATAGGATAAAGACCGAAAGAGGGTTAGCCAGGCTGATCAATTTCATCTATTTTAGACTTTCGTTCATAATAAAAATCCCGATATTTCTAAGCAAGATCCCTAGTCTTTTTAATCCCAATTTATTTGTAAAAAAATCGGCGGATTCTCTCCATAGTGTGGCTGAAAAATATAATAGTGCAGAGGAAGTTGAATTTCACTCCCAGCTTATTTCAGAAGGGCTTGAGGAATGGGAGAGAAATATAATTGAAAGATACATGAAACCCAAAGCCAAACTCCTTGATGTGGGATGTGGTGCTGGAAGAGAGGCGATTGCCTTAGTTAAGATGGGTTTTGAAGTTATGGGCATTGATATCTCTCCTAATATGGTTGCTAAGGCTACAGAAAATGCCAAAAAGGAAGGGCTTAACATAAGCTTTAAAGTACAAAGTGTTACCGATATTGACTGCCCTGCAAAGTATTTTGATTATGTTCTATTTAGTAGAGAGGTCTATTCCTACATTCCAACTAAAAAACTTAGGATAGAAACGTTAAAAAAAATCAGAGATATTCTTAAACCCGATGGTATCCTTGTTTTTTCGGCTTATTATAAAGACAGAAGATTATTTTCAAGATTAAATATTATGGGTTTCTTCCGGAGAATTAGAAACTTCTTTTTAAAGGAAAAGTTTGACTCAGAGCCGGGTGATTTAATGGTTAGGTATGTTTCTTCAGTTAGCAATCCAAAGAAACTAAATTTTTGCCATTTCTTTTTTAGCTTCAAGGAAATTTTAGAAGAAGTCAGGATGGCAGGATTAAAGACAATGGAGGGGGAAAATAGTGGTGTTTGGGTCGTTAAACCATAAGCTGTCCTTATTCAAGTCTCCATACCTGCACTGGATGAGCAACTTGAAGAAGAAGCAAAAAGGATTTCAAGTCTCCGAATCATTTCAACGAAGCATATCCAATCTCAAGAAATTGAAGATACTGGGATGAGAAAAATTCATCGAGGCAAAGGAGAGAAGGTAACTGGAATGATTTGGGAGTCTGAATGACCTGGCTAACGGAAGATAAGTTGTTGCTCCTTTGCTGTCAGACAGAAATCAGCGGTAAGGATATAGATTGGTTAATTGAAATACAAAGAGATAAGATAGATTGGGATTATTTTCTAGAAAAGGCGAGAGGGGAGGGCATCTCGCCTTTGGTTTTTATTAGGCTTCCAAAGGTTCTCATAAATAAGAATTATACCCCCAAATAT
The DNA here is from genome assembly GCA_040757775.1 of Thermodesulfobacteriota bacterium. Lineage (NCBI taxonomy): Bacteria > Pseudomonadati > Thermodesulfobacteriota > Thermodesulfobacteriota bacterium. The sequence goes on along the minus strand of JBFLWQ010000002.1, from coordinate 48,100 downwards.
GTTACTGATGAACTAAGAAAAGATTATTATCTAAGTGCCAGTAAAAACACCTTAATTTTCAATGAATTAAGGAATATCCTTAAGGTACTCAATAAAGCAGGGCTTCGGGTAATAGTCCTCAAAGGAGCGGCATTAGCTGAAATGGCATATGGGAATCTGGCTTTAAGACCAATGTCCGATGTAGACCTGCTGGTAAAAAAAGAAGACCTTTTTAGCATAAATGAACATCTAGAAGGTATCGGATACTTTCCATCTGACCGATCCCTTGATGGTATTGATTTTACATCAACATATTTAACCACCCTTGATTATCGAAACGCTTCCACTAACTCTCCTTCGTTTCACATTCACTGGCATTTTGTCAATTCTACAATACCAAATGATTCATACATCAATAATATAAAAATGGAGGATATCTGGCAGGATGCACAAAAGGCAAGTGTTGCCAGTGTAGAAACGCTGGTCATGGCACCTCACCACCTTATTATCCACCTATCAGAACATGCCCTGAGGGTTACCCATTCTTTAAGTAAACTCAGTCTTTTATGTGATATTAATGAAGCCATAAATTCTTATCAGGATAGATTAGACTGGGATAGGCTGATTAAATACAGCCTTAAATTCAAACTGGATAGAATGGTTTATATAGCTCTTTACTTTGTCTCTGGATTTATCGCGTCAAAAATACCTGAAAGGGCATTGCTGGGACTGATGCCAAAACATTTCACCCTTGGCGAAAGGATATTTATAAATGCCATATCAAATAATGACCGACCTCCGGGCTTGAGCTATCTGGTTCATCTATCCATGAACAGGGGATTATTCAGGAAGGTGAGATTTGTCGGGAGGACATTTTTCCCTCCCCGTCACATAATAGCCCAGAGGAGATATATTCAACAATCAAGGATAAGCTATATGGATTATCTTCGCCGGGTAAATGAGGTGTTTTTGCATTGCTTCAGGATTGTGATCATTTTAGGGAAGAGCTTGGCTCCTTGACCCCTTGAATCCTTTGTTTTTAAAACTGACAAAAGCTTCCCTCTCGCTTTGCAACCCTCAATGCCAATTTGAAACATTTAAGGGAAATTGGAAATAGAATTATTGAAAAAAGCAAGAGTATTGACAAATCATACCAAACATCTCTAAGAGTTCCCTGTGCTAGAAGGACCTCTCGTAATGCCCTTAGAGAATAAGTGAGGGGAACAAAGGCTGAAAGCTTTTTAATCCATAGGGGTAAAATTGCGATAGGGAAAAAGGTCCCTGCCAGAAATTTTGATGCCCCATCGAAGAGAAAACCAACAGGGTCACCTCTTTTGAAGACAAGTATGAGGCTTGCCGATATAATTCCCAGTGAAATAAAAGGAACCAGAGACAGTACCAGAATAGCTGCAATGGCTGTAAGGTTGATAACCTTTAGCTTCATATGAAAAAGGAATACCCCCGCAAGAAGATAAAACGCCACCCTAAAAGAGGTAAAGATGAGGTTCCATATTGAGCCCCCTATCAGTATGGTAGAAATCCCGGTGGGTGTCATAATCAATGCCTCCATGGTACCCATACCCTGTTCAACACTAATTACTCCACCAAAATTACTCAGAGCTGAACCAAGATAGCTTGAGAAGGCAACCCCAATAATGACAAAAGAGAAATAATCACCGCCATACTGTTCAAGCAAGGGAACATAACTGTTTTTAAACAACTCCCCTATAAAGAAAAAGGTTAGCATGGCACCTATTATACCGACTGCATCCAGGAAAAAGCTAAACTTATAACTGGAGGCGGTCAGAAAGTCTCTTTTCAAAAAGACCCATAACTTTTCAAATACCAATTTTAACCCTCTCTCTTAGATGTAAATCGACTGTAGGTATCAAAGAGTGACCCTCCACCAACCTTTAACTCATTTACATCCCCATATGCCTTAACCAATCCTTTGTCCATAATAGCAATCCTGTTTCCCAACTCTTCCGCTTCCTGAATTAAATGGGTAGAGAAAATAACCGTCTTGTTTTCTTTCTCCACCAGCACTTCTTTAATAAATTTTCTAAACTTTGATGCTACCCCAGGGTCAAGGCTTTTCGTAGGTTCATCCATAAATATAACCTCTGAATTTGAAAGAAGACACCTTCCAAGTGCTAGTTTTTGTTTATTGCCGGTGGAATATTCATAGAATCTCTTATCTGGCTCATCAATCTCCAATAACCCTATGATAGCCTCTGATCTCCTTTGCACCTCACGTAAACTCAGGTTGTGCAGTACTCCGAAAAACTCCAGGTTTTCCCTTCCGGTAAGTCGCCAATAAAAACTTCTCTCTTCACCGATAACCAGCCCCACAAGAGATTTAATCTTGTCTTCATCTTTTACCACATCGTAACCATTTATCAGGGCAGTACCACTGGTAGGAGTAATTAGAGAGCACATAATCTTTATAAGGGTGGTTTTGCCTGCACCATTGGGACCCAGAATGGCAAATACCTCACCTTTTCTTACCTTTAAATTCAGTTGACATATTGCAGTCACGGTTTTAAGCCGCGGGGACCTACGACTGAATATATTCCTTGCTGGTCTAAATATCTTGGTCAGATTTATGGTTTCAACAGCATACATTCTTTTATGTTTAAAAGGGTTTTAGGATTCAAGGGTTCCCGCCTTTGGCGGGTTTTCTAACGATTTTATAAGGGCATTAAGCATTCCCCTTAAATCCTTGAATCCTTGCTCCCTTGAATCCTTATGATTTTACCAACTTTTTCGGAGATGATTCTTTTTTGAAAATATGGTTATATGATGATAGTAAATAGAAAATAGAAAATCAAGAAAATACGGTAGAAAAAAAAGCTTGACTTACGTAAAAATGTATTAAATAATATAAACATTTATAACTACGTGAAAAACAATATTTTTAATTTCCTATATTTGGAGAGGTTTTGTATGGCTAAACTCATTATAGATGTACCAGACAAACTTAAATATGACCTTAAATTGAAGGCAACGGAAAAAAACCAGACCATGAAAGGTGTGATTATCAACCTGATTGAGGAATGGCTAATAAAAAATGACTTGCAGCAGACGAAGCGTAAAAAGAAAAAAGCCAACCAGTGATTTTCGTTGTTCTTCTGAACGGGGGTTTATTAAAGAATGTTGTCGATTGAATGCCAAAAAAATAATAGAAGTGTTCTTAAAAAGACCATTTTTGTGATAGTCCTGCCATGTTTGTTCCTGTTTTTGGGATGCGCTGCTGCCCCAAAGCCTGTATCCTCAAGACAATTCACACCAGTGAGCAAGATAGAAGCAAAATCAGTTGATGCTGAAAAGGAAGAAAAGGAAAGAGAAAAAGAAATTCTTGAGATGAGCAAAATTACCAAAAACAAGGTTTTTACTGAAGAATTTGGGATATCAGAGTACATTATAGGTCCTGGAGATGTCTTGGAGATATCTCTATGGGAGGGAACCGAAGAGAAGAAACACACAATGACGGTACGTTCTGACGGAAATATATCTATATCATTTTTAGAGGATGTTAACGTTTCCGGACTTACTGCAAGACAGGTGGATAAAACCATTACCGAAAGGCTGGCAGACTTTGTTAAAAATCCGAGGGTAGATGTTTTAATAAAGGAATTTGTGAGCAAGAAGACACAGATACTCGGGGAGGTAAATATTATTCAGGGAACATCAACAACACAACCAATGCCATCAGGGCCGGGCAATTATCCTTTAAAAGGCAAGACGACAATTATTGATTTGCTTGTAACAGCAGGCGGAGCTAAAACTACTGCAGATTTAAAGAGGACGAGGTTAGTTAGAGGAGGGAAGACATACACTGTAAACTTATACAGAACTATGTTTCAGGGAGATACCAGTCAAAATATTATATTAGATGCAGGGGATATGATAATAATCCCTGAATATCCGACAACTCAGGACAAGGTCTTTGTGCTTGGAGAGGTTAAGTCACCAGGGGCATATTCATTCAAGCATGAAATAGACCTTGTAACTGCTTTATCGCTTGCAGGGGGATATACCTATGATGCCAAAGAAAAAAATATACTGGTAATAAGAGGATATCCAGCTAAAACCAATGTGCTCGTTGCAAACCTGAAAGACTTTCTTAAGCAAGGTGATTTCAGTCAAAACATATCCCTCCAAAGTGGCGATGTCGTCTATGTCCCCCGAAGTGTAATCGGGGATATACACTACTATGTTTCCAGGTTAACCCCCATGCTGGATTTTGCTTTGTATCCTGCTACATACAGAGACGCTTACACCACAGGAGGAGGATTGCGCATAAATACAGGTGCTCCTTAATAATGGTAAGCATTTTAAAAACAATATGCAATTTTTTATTTGTGGAGTTAAAAATTGGCACAGTATGATTTAACGTTAAGGGATTACTGGCGTATATTACGTAAAAGAAAGATAATTGTCATCTTTGCTACCATCCTCATGGGAGTTTTCAGCACCCTTTTTGCCATTCTCCAAACTCCTGTCCCTTTATATGAGGCTTCTTCAAGCGTAAAAATAGAGCGAAGTTCAACCCTCACCGGCTTGTATGTTGAGAGCCTGTCATGGAGTCCGGCAGATACATTAGAGACGCAGGCAATAATCATAAAAAGTTACCCTGTAATAGAGGAAGTGGCTAAAAAGTTGGGTTTTTTAGACAGTAGCCTGACTTCGGATGAAATTCGTAGAAACACTAAACACCTTAACGTTGTTTTGAAACTTAAAGAGCAGGTAGAAACCAAGCGTGAAGGGTTCACAAACTTAATTAATATTATAGCAACTTCAGAAAACCCTAAACTAGCTCAAAAACTGGCAAATACTGTTGCGGAAGTTTACAAAGATCAGAATACCAAGGAAAGAAACAAGCGTATTATTGAAGGAAGGGTTTTTATAGAGCAGCAATTAGGGTTAGCAAAGGAAAACCTGAAAGAAGCAGAGGAAAAAGTAAAAGACTATAGAGAAGAAAATAAATTTATCTCGATAGACAGCGAAACCGGAATTACTTTAGATCAGCTAACCAAAATAGAAACAGAACATGAAAGCCTAAAGCGGACCATAGAGGAAATTGACTCAATCTTGAAACGCCTTAAGAAGGAAGAGGCAATACCGGAAAAAGATATAAAAGGCATATATGCCGACAAAGTGGGGCCTATATTTGCCCGTTTAAACAGCCAACTTGTTGATCTTACTTTGGAAAGAGACACCCTCCTGCTTAACTTTACTAAAAACCATCCCAGGCTAAAGGAAGTAAAAACCAAAATTAGCGAGACAATTCAAAACATGATCGCTGAGCTTTCAGATCAAAAGAAAACCCTTGAAGGACGTAGTGCCAATCTGGCGAGGGATCTTGATCGGCTTCGCAGTAAATTCAGGGCCCTTCCAGAAAAAGGATTAATACTTGCCAGGCTGGAGCACGATTTAACAGTCAGGTCCCAGACCTTTTCTCTTTTAGAATCAAAATATCAGGAGGCTTTGATAAAAGAGGCTGAAAAGGTAGAAGAGGTAAGTATAGTAAAGCCGGCTATAGAACCGATAAGCCCTGTCAATCCACCACATGTTTATACAACCTCCTTTATAGGTGTTATTATCGGGCTAATAATTGGTTTAATAATGGCATTTGTATTTGAAACCCTCGATACATCCATAGGTACAATAGAGGATGTAGAGAAATTCCTTGGAGTGCCTGTACTGGGTGTAATCCCCCATGTTGGATATGAAGATATAAAGAATATTCTATCGGAGGGATATCCTGAACAAATTGATGAAGATATCATCCGCAGGAATGCACGTTTAATTACTCATTTTGCTCCTAAATCGACATTAGCCGAAAGTTATAAGAAATTAAGGACAAATGTCCATTTTATGAGAATGGAAAAGGATATTAAAACAATACTATATACCAGTTCTTCCCCTTTAGAAGGTAAGACTACTACTGTGATTAATCTGGCTATTGTTATGGCTCAGACAGGAGAGAGAGTACTTTTAATAGAATCTGATTTAAGAAAGCCAATGGTCTCCAAGCTTTTCGGGATAGATAAAGTACCAGGTCTGTCAGATGTTATCCTGGGCAACTATGAATGGAGGGATGCAGTCAGGACAATAACTGATTTTGTTACTGGAGATATGAAAATAGATGATATAATGAAGACTCCAGGTATTGATAACCTTAACATAATGACTTCTGGAACTATAAGTCCAAACCCCTCTGAGATACTGAATTCACAACGCATGGAAGATTTTATCTCTCAGGTGAGAGAAGAATACGATGTTGTTCTTTTTGACTCAAGTCCTGCTCTCGCCGCTGCAGATGCTTCTATTCTGGCGTCAAAACTGGATGGAGCAATTCTGGTATATCATGTAGGGAAGATAGCCCGAGGAGGCTTAAAACGTGCCAAGGTTCAATTAGAGAACGTTAAAGCAAACGTAATGGGAGTTGTATTGAATAAGCTTCAGGCAGAAATAAGCCCTGATTATACAGAATTTAAATATGACCGTTACTATGCCTATGGAGAGGAGAAAAAAACTCCTTCAAAGCCAAAGAGGTGGTATAGCTTAAAGAATACCTATCACAAAGTACTTGGAACTCAGACAGAGACCAAAGATATAAAAACCATCACAAAAGAAAGAAACAGAGAGGAATAATCACTATACAACTCTTGCAGGGAGTAAATAGAATTGGTTAAAAAGAGAAGAAAAAGCAAAACCAGAAAGAAGAAAGAGATAAAATTCCTGATTCTAGTCACCCTTATATGTTTTTTGCTGGCAGTAGTTGTATCTTTCATAACCGGGAGAGTTCCTGTTTTACTGGACAGGGTCATAAAGAAAAGCATTGAAGGCGAGATTACAAAAAAGGTTGAAGAGACCAAAAAGGGGCTTTCCGGTTCCGATATGGAGAGGCTTAAAAAAGAATATAAGAAATAAGGGTAAAAGTAATGGTTGAAGGTTTATGTCTCTACCGCCAGTACTATACAACCCAACACTCATAGAGCCATGTGTTATTATACCCAGGGTCTGGCAAAAGTCATATCAGTTGTGTCTGGATATTTATAACTTATAAAATCATTGTAAAACAAACAGTCAAACCCTTGACCCCTTGAATCCTCGAATCCTTTTTACAAACTGAACCTGTTATTATTCATTAAATTTCCCGGTTTATACAGGGAGTCCATTCATGCCTAATCTGTTAAAGAGGTTTAACAATAAAACCATACTGTTATTTTCCGGGGTTCTTTTAATCGCCTTATTTCTTAGTTTTGGCTTAACTTATGTTAAGCCCACTATAGCGCTGGCAGTTCTGGGTGGAATATCGATTTTTATCATCAGCTTCGTAAGTACTGAGGCAGCTCTGTATATACTTATCTTTTCTATGCTGCTAGGACCTGAGTTTATTGTTGGGGAAATTGCTGGAAAAAGCGCTGTAGAACGAGGGGTAACGCTGCGTCTGGATGATTTTCTACTGGTGTTAATCGGTTTCAGTTGGTTTGCTAAGAGTGCTATATACAAAGAGCTGGGGCTTTTTTTAAAAACGCCTTTAAATAAACCGATATTTTATTACATAGCAGCAATGGCTCTTTCAACTGCATTCGGCATTATGTTCGGACGAGTCCAAATCAAAACAGGATTCTTCTTTGTCCTTAAATATATCGAGTATTTCGTCGTATATTTCATGGTACTAAACAATATAAGAGATAGAAAACAGATAAAATATTGGATAATAGCCATAATGTTTACCTGTGCGGTTGTCGGTATAATCGGAATCTACCAGATACCTGGAGGAGATAGGGTAACCGCACCCTTTGAAGGAGAAGTAGGTGAACCAAATACCCTTGCCGGGTACCTGCTCCTCATCTTATCTATAGTAGCCGGGTTAATTCTCACCACGGAATCCAGGAGGAATAAGGTTCTTCTTGGTGTATTGGCTCTTTTAATAATCATCCCTTTTCTGGCTACCCAATCAAGAGGTTCATACGTGGCAATAGTCCCTATGTGTTTTGCATTTCTCATGTTGAGTGAAAAGAAGGCGGGCATCGCAATATTAATGGCTATTTTAATAATCCTGGGGCCATTTCTTATTCCCTCTTTCGTTAAAAAAAGGGTTATATACACGTATACTCAACCAACAGAGGCTGGCCAAATAAAAGTTGGTGGGATTAAACTCGATACATCTACTTCTGCCCGTGTTTATGCCTGGAAAAACGTAATCACCAAACAATGGGTAAAACATCCTATATTAGGCTATGGAATTGGTGGGCATTCTTTTTTTGATGCTCAGTATCCCCGTGTTTTGGTTGAAACCGGTATTTTGGGTATGGCAGCATTTTTATGGTTGATATATTCACTGCTTACCAATGTCCTTGAGACATATCGAAAGTCAAAAGATAGGTTTTACAAGGGATTGGCTTTAGGATTTCTTGCTGGTCTGGTAGCCATGTTAACACATGCAATTTCTGCTAACACCTTTATTATTGTCCGCATTATGGAGCCTTTCTGGTTTTTAGCCGGCATAGTGGTTATGCTGCCAGTCATAGAGATGCGAGAGCGACAGGAAAGTGTATAGAGTGGCAGTTTGGAGAAATTTTTGAGTACTATTAACAAAAAACCTATAGTTCCCATAAAAGAAAAAATCATTGCCATAATACCTGCCAGAGGTGGTTCCAAGGGTATATTTCGTAAAAATATCAGATTACTAGCAGGCAAACCCTTGATTACCTATATATTGGAGACTGTAAGACGTTCAAAGTATCTCCAGAGAATAATTGTTTCCACCGAAGATCGTGAAATCGCGGAAATAGCGAAGAGATTCGGAGCTGAAGTGCTGATAAGGCCAAAAAAACTATCTGGAGATGATATCCCCTTAGACCCGGTCATCTATGATGTCTTACAGAAACTGAAAAAGAAGGGTTATTCCCCGACTATTGTAGTGACGTTGCAGCCTACATCTCCTACTTTGAAGGCAGAAACTTTGGATCAGGCGATCGAAAAGCTGATTGAGGAAAAACTGGACACTGTGATTTCTGTGAAGGATGCCACTCATCTTTACTGGATAGAGAGTGGGGGCAAATTTACTCCCCTTTATAAAGAAAGGAAAAACAGGCAACTTTTGCCAAAAATCTTAAAAGAAACTGGGAGCATCTTAGCCAGCAGATGGGAGGTAATAAATGAAAATAACAGGATCGGGAGAAACATATCCTTTATCTTCCTGTCTACAGAGGAAGCCATAGATATTGATTCGCCTATGGACTGGTGGCTGACTGAAAAGATTCTGAACCGAAGAAGGATTGTATTCCGGGTTGACGGATACAGGAAAATAGGCTTGGGGCATATCTATCGGGCGTTGACCTTGGCTCAAAGGATTATGGATCACCAGGTCATTTTTTTAATGGACAGCCGTTATCCCCTCGGTATTTCAATTGTTAAGCAAAGTCATCAGGAGATTGTCACTTTCAAAGGAGATTCCATTCCTGTAATTGAGACCTTGAATTCGGATATTCTGATCAATGATATATTGGATACGGATGTCCAATACATGCAAGCCCTGAAAAGAATGGGGAAGTTCGTGATCAATTTTGAAGACCTCGGAGAAGGTGCACAGTATGCAAACCTTGTCATCAATGCCCTTTATGAAAGCCCTGTGCCCTATACCAATCATCTCTGGGGACCCGATTATGTATGCCTTCGAGATGAATTCTATTCAATAAAAAAAGAAAAATTACGCCCAGAGGTTAAAAGCATTCTTATAACCTTTGGAGGTGTCGATGAGGGGAACCTCACGTGCAAGGTTTTATCAGCATTGCACAAGTGTAAAGCTGATTTCAAGGTAACAGTAATTTTGGGATTGGGTTATATCCATGATTCCTCATTAAACCAATTTCTTGAAAAAAGTAAGGTAAATTGCCAAATCAAGAGAAACGTTAAATATATCAGCAAATATATGGCAAAGGCAGATCTAGTATATACATCCTGCGGCCGCACAGTCTACGAGGTGGCAGCCGTTGGAACACCTTGCATTGCACTTGCCCAGAATGAAAGGGAGATGGGGCACTTATACGCTAACATTAACAACGGTGTTATTAATTTAGGGCTGGGTAAAATGGTAGAGGAGAGAAAGATTATAGAAGTGACGGAAGAATTGATCAATAAACCCCATCTCAGGCTGGAGATGCAAAAGAAGATGCAGCGCCATGACTTTAAGTCAGGGATTGATAGAGTATTAGAAGCTATATTTCACCATTATAATGAATTCAGGAAGTAGTTATTATGGTTAATTCCATGTTATGGAAACAGGCCGTTACCCGACAAACCCCTTTTCTTATCGCTGAAATTGGTGTCAATCATGAAAACGATATAAAAATAGCAAAAAAAATGATCGATGAAGCTAAGAAAGCAGGCGCGGATGCAGTAAAGTTTCAGACTTACAAGGCTGAAAAACTGGCTGTCAAGAATAGCCCGGCATATTGGGATCGGACAAAAGAAAAAACAGACTCTCAATATCAATTATTTAAGAAGTATGATAAGTTCGGTGAAAAAGAGTTCATATTGTTAGCCGATTATTGCAAGAAAAAAGGCATCATTTTTCTATCCACACCTTTTGATTTTGCAGCGGTAGATTTTCTGGATAGGCTGGTTCCTTTTTTCAAGATCTCATCATCAGATATTACCAATATCCCTTTTATCCGGTATATCGCTCGGAAAAGAAAACCCATTATCCTGTCTACTGGCGCTGCGACCATAGCGGAGATTGACGAAGCAGTCAGTACTATCAGGGAGAAAGGCAATAAGGTTGCCTTGCTGCATTGTATATTAGACTATCCCACTCAATTTGAAAATGCCAATCTCAACATGATCAAGCATATGAAGAATATCTATCCGGACCTGCCCGTTGGGTATTCCGATCATACTGTTCCCGATGATAATATGTTGGTTCTTACTATGGCTTTTTTGTCAGGGGCTCAGATTATCGAAAAACATTTCACTCTTGATAAATCCCTTCCAGGGAACGACCACTATCATGCCATGGATCCAGATGATATTAAAATTTTTAAGAACAACCTGGATCTGATCTTGACAATTGGCGGCGAATACTACAAGAAGCCTCTGGTTTGTGAAAGGGTCTCAAGGAAAAATGCCAGGCGCAGTCTTGTTGCCAATACCGCCATAAGAAAAGGAGAGATCATTACAACCGAGATGTTGACTATGAAACGTCCTGGAACCGGTATTTCCCCAAGGTTTTTCGACCAGGTGGTCGGACGAAGGGCAGATAGATACATTGCGGAAGATGAGATCATAACATGGAGAATGTTGATCTGATCCTACTGACTTTAACCAGCCATGGAAAAGTATATGCCCCAGGAAGATTTCCACGACAGTACCAAAGACCAGATCATAAAGGATTCTTCTAAATTCATTACCAGCGTCTATTTAGGAAATATTACAGGAATCATTACTGGCATCGTTACGCTTAAATTCTTGGGGCCAGCCCTCATGGGGGTCTGGAGTTACATCCAGGTAATACAATATTATTTTAATCTTAGCAATTTGGGAATTCTTTCCGCTGCTGAAAGAGAACTCCCTTATTATTTCGGGAAAAAGGACATTGCAAAATCAGAGAAGATCAAAAACAATGCGTTTGCCTTTACTTTTATTCTCTCCCTCCTTATTTTTTTCGGTCTTGTAGCTTATGCCTTCGGAGTCAGACATAGGGTTTCAACACCTTATTTCTATGGTTTGCTGACAGTAGCTATTTTAGCCTTTGGAGCGCAATATGGTCTTTTCTATACTGTATTGTTAAGAGCAAATAAAAACTTTTCCATCCTGAGTCAGGCAAAAGTGATCTTTGCTCTAACATGGCTTGTATTGACTTTATCCCTGGTTATCCCTTTCAATATTTACGGTATTTATCTGGTCGCTATTGGGGTGATGATTATTGACATTTCTTTCTGTTACTATAAAACCAGATACTCCTTCAATTTTGAGCTGGATTTTAGCGAACTGAAAAGGCTTTTTTTAATAGGTGCCCCTCTGATCCTCTTATCCATTGGGATTATCTCTATAAAAAACGTTGATAAAATTTTTATTGCAAATATGCTAGGGTCTAAGTACTTGGGTTATTATTCCGTAGCAATTATGGCAAGTGACTATATTTTTAGTATCCCTGCTACTTTCTCGATTGTTATGTTCCCCAGATTTCAGGAGAGCTACGCATTGAAAGACAATATTGCAGATATACAAAACTTTGTAAACACTCCCACCCAGATTCTATCTTATTTCATTGCCATAATAATTGGTTTTGCCTTTTTAACTTTACCACCTGTAATTATGGTAATCTTGCCTCAATATATTGAAGGGATTATGTCAATAAAAATCCTTCTGTTGGGTACCTTCTTTATATCTCTGACCCATCCATCCAATCAATTCCTAATCACCCTGAATAAACAGGTTTATATTATTCCGCTGGTATTTTTTGCGGTTGCTATCGCTGGTCTTTTAGACTACTTATTTATCAAATGGGGTTACGGAATTAATGGGGTTGCCCTTGGTACAGGAATAGCGAATTTTTTATATTATCTTCTCATTCTTGGATATGCAATGCTTCATTATGCCAATGTAAAACTTATCCTCAAGTTTATGGCCGGGAACTTATTTCCGTTGCTTTTGATTACCGGCTTTCTCCTGGGTATCACTCGGTTCGTACCCTTAAATCCAAATTCCTGGCTTTCTTTATTTATCAGTACCATGTTTAGCCTACTGCTCTTTGGCATTCTCTGCCTCCCTTTACTCTGGTATATTGATCGAAAGACAGACGTGTTGAAAAGGATATTTAAAATAATCCGTGAAAAGATGGCACATCAATAAGAGGCTATGGGGAATAGAATCAATGCGATATATCAGCAAATCAAATATCTGATAAGTATCCTTTTTTTTCTGCCAAATACCTTCTTCAAAAGGGTGGTGTTTGGAAATGATCCTGTCTGGAAAGCATTTTTTTTTCAAAGCTGGGGAAGATTTCCTGAAGATTTCGAAGAAATGCTGCGATCCCGGGAATCAATCTGGATTAATACGGAGGCAGGAGGTGAAATAACCCAGGTTTTTTCACTGTGCAGGATACTCAAGGAGCAGTCCCCTGAATACAATTTGTTAATTTCCACTCATAAATATGATGCTTACCTATTGGCTCAGAAGATTGATGGGGTAGACTATGTTTTTTTCTCCCCCTGGGATATTACCTGGGTAGTGAGAAAAGTATTGAGAAAAATAAAACCCAGGCTCCTGATGGCTATCGAAATTGCCACTGCACCGGTTTTGTTCAGAGAAGCTCATCTCCTTGGAATAAAGACTTTTCTCTGTAGTGCTTTTATGAGCAAGAATCTGGGGAAAAACAGGATTCTCAAAAGGGCAATGTCCTTGGAATTTTATAAACACTTCGATTTTATTGCTGTAAAGGATAAAATTGACAAACGAGGTTTTGAAAAACTAGGCTGCACTGCGGATTCTGTCAGAATTCTGGGAAACCTGAAATACGATACAACTAAATTGAAAGCATCAGGTAAATCCAGGGCAGAATGGTTAAAAGAGCTGGGTCTAGAGACAGAGAACAAGGTATTACTGGGTGGCAGCATCCATCCTGGGGAGGAAAAATTTCTCATAGATGCCTATGCCCTTTTGAGAAAACAAGACCCCCAATTCAGGTTAATCATTGCCCCCCGTTTTACCCAATTCATCAGTCAGGTAGAAATCTACTTGAATGCACTGGGGCTTCATTTTATCAAAAGAACCGATATTAAAAAAGGTATGGATATTGGAGAAAAAGTCATTATTTTAGATACGTTTGGTGAATTAGCATATCTTTACGCTGTGGCTTCCTACGTTTTGATCGGGTCAAGCATTATTCCCGCCGACCCTCTGGGCGGTCACAATATTATTGAGCCTATGATTCATGAAGCTCCAATTTTTCATGGCCCACACATGTTAAAAGCTCAGGAAGTTGTAGATGAACTCAAAAGCTGCTGGCAAGGATTGGAAATACGGTCTTCCGAGGAGCTGGCTGAAAATATCCTATTTCTGGAAGAAAATAAAGTGTTAAAAGATAAAATCCAGGAGAAGATGAGAGAGATAGTAAACAGGCATAAGGATAGCGCTGAAAGGCATGTTATGGCTATTAAGAAATACCTCTCAAATACACAAACGGATTGAGATTGTTATTTTATCCGCTTTGAGGACTTATATAAACTATGTCTATGTATACATACAGTGAAGCCAGGTTATGCCCTGTATGCGATTCTGAAAATAGGCGCTTAAGATATACTTATCAGTATTTGAATCTTGTCCGGTTGGAGATTACGAAATGTCTGTCATGTGGGACATATTATGTTCCCCGGCCTTTAGCAGAGGAGTTTCTGGCAAAGTATTACGAAGCCTATTATAAAATTGATGGACCATTGCAGGGTAATCCCCTTATTATTGCTCGGGATACCATTTCAGCAGAAAAAAGGCGTAATACATTTTTAGCCAATCTCCCTCCTGCGTTTAATCATTGGGGGACATGGCTTGATGTGGGTTGTGGTTCTGGTGCAATGCTAAAGAATATGGGGAATTTATTTGAGCACTCTATTGGGATTGAGCCTTCAGAGGCTTCTGTCAAGTTTGCGACTTCAACCTTAGGTTTAAAGGTCAAACATGGATTTCTGCTGGAGGGTTCCTTCCCGCATGCCAGTTTTGACCTCATCACTTTTTTTGATGTCTTAGAACATGTAATAAATCCAAAACATTTGCTTCTGGTTGCATCCAGGCTACTAAAGCCAGAGGGATGGGTTCTCATTACCACTGTAAATATGCATTCATTTTACAGAACAATCTCAGGTAAATACTGGCGATTTTTTACACCATTACAACATTTAACGTATTTCCATTCAGATGCATTAATAATGGTACTAGAATCCTGTAGTTTTCACAATTTCACGGTATATTCCTCTACAAGAGAGGATATTCATCCTGCAGTTCCGCTCATTAATATCCTAAAAGCTAAGGCTATTTACAATGAAATTCATTCCATAGAAGAAGCTCGCCTGGCACACGTACTTGGCAAATCCGAAGGTGAGATATTAATTCAGCAAACTCCTTTTAATCAAAAAATTAACAATGCCCGAAGTCGTTCCTTTTACAAAATGATTATTGGGGTAATTGCATCCCCGATTGAACAACTTGTGGGAGTAGTAACAAATTTGATTGGCAGGACAGATGGACTATGGGTATGGGCTCAAAAAAAATGAAACTGAATCTGGGATGTGGAAAAGATATAATAGGTGAGTACATTAACTTAGACGTCATATATGTAAAAGGCGTTGATGTAATATGCAACCTGAACTGCTTTCCTTATCCTTTTAAAAATGATGTATTCGATGAAATATATTGTAACAATATATTAGAACATCTGAATGATGTTGCAAAAGTGATGGAAGAGCTGCATCGTATTGGTAAATCAAAGGGTAGGGTAGTTATAAGGGCCCCCCATTTTACTTCACAATATGCTTTTGCAGACCCAACTCATAAGCACTACTTTACTTATGAATCATTTGATTATTTTGTATCGGCGAACGAAATGACATCGGAATTCCCGGATTGGTATTCGTATTCCTATAGGAAATTTAAGATGCTGAGCAAAAAGATTATTTTTTCCAAGGGATTACTACTTCCCTGGAATTATATGTTTGAGTGGTTGTTTAATAAGATGCCAAAAT
The DNA here is from genome assembly GCA_040757775.1 of Thermodesulfobacteriota bacterium. Classification (NCBI taxonomy): domain Bacteria; kingdom Pseudomonadati; phylum Thermodesulfobacteriota; species Thermodesulfobacteriota bacterium. Next base: position 32,369 of record JBFLWQ010000002.1, on the reverse strand, counting down.
ACTATGAGGGAACTTTTTTGCGGATGTTTCCTGCTGAACAAATGATTATTGTTTTAGAAGTAGTAAAAAGATAAAAACCCGGTTATGGTTTGAAACCAGATGAACATTTGTATTTTTTCTGTAGTAACATACTGGCATGGGGCTCACGGTGGAATGGAAGTCCATGGAAAACTCCTCAGCGAAGGGCTCGTCAAAAAAGGTCATGAGGTAACTGTAATATCCACCAGACATCCGGAAGGTAAAGAATATGAAGAGAGGGAAGGGGTCAAACTGTATTATCTAAAGAATACGACTATTGGCTCTCAAAGGAAGGGATGGGGAAAGGAAAGCCTTAAAAAGTTTTTGGAACTGGATAAAAAGGGCCGTTTTGACCTTGTTTATTGTCAGCAGCCGATTGTCCCTGTGAGATTAATCAAGGATAGGAAGAAAAAAATCCCGTCAGTAGTAATCATGCAAGGACACGAGGGTGTTATGCTCCTTTCTGAACTCAGACAAACTCTAAGCCACAAAAAGGGGTTCATCCAGCTTTTTAAACATCTTTCATCCTTTCTATATTATCACTTTGTAAGGGAAGAACCCTTCTTAATTAAATGCAATGCTATTATTGCAGCCAGCGATGAGGTTGCCAGTTCCATTAAGAGATGGTTCTTTGTCAATGATAAAAAGATTTATACCGTCTATAATGGGGTGGACATAAATCTCTTCCGACCATCCGATACAGAAAGGATGGAAATTAGAAATGCTTACAATATTGGTGGTGACGAGAAGCTGATATTATTCTATAGCTTTGTAACAAAACAAAAGGGGTTGCATCTCCTGATAAAAGCTTTGCCTGAGATATCCAAAAAGATAGACAGATTGAAATTAATGGTGGTAGGGGAGGGCGATTATTTTAAAGAAGCTAAAGAACTGGTAGAGAAGTTAGAAGTTGATAAATATGTGGTCTTTGCCGGGTATATTCCGCATCAACACACCCCCAAATACATTAATGCCTCTGATCTGTTTGTTTTACCTACCATACGTCAGGAAGGGTTACCGTTTGTCTTGCTTGAGGTGATGTCCTGCCAAAAACCCGTAATCAGTTCTCGTATAGGAGGGATACTTTCAGTTATCGACGACGGAGTTGACGGCATATTGATGACACCTGGCAATATTAGGGAGTTAGCAGAGAAAACAATCTATTTATTGGAGAATAAGAGTCTTTCTGATGGAATTGCAAAGAACGCTCGGCAAAAAGTAATTGAAAAGTTTAGCTTAGACAAAATGATAGAAGATACAATCAAAATCTTTGAAATAGCTATAAAAAAAGGAAACTCTAACAGGGAAAAATAAACTCCTATATGCCTGAGCAAAACTATAGATTAGGAAATATTATGTTATCTGATGACTATAATGAAGAGATAAGTTTTATACCAATCGAGACGAAGAAGTTTTTTAAAAATAAAAAGATTTTAATAACAGGTGGGCTGGGAATGATAGGAAGCAACCTTTCCCGAATCTTAGTAATAATGGGGGCTGAAGTCACTATTTTAGATGCCATGTTGCCCTTATATGGCGGTAATATTTTTAATATTTCTGGTATAGAGGATAGTATCAAGCTTGTAGCAGGGGATATTCGAGACCAAAACTTATTAGAAAAGCTTATAACTGAGATGGATATTATCTTCCATCTTGCTGCGCAAGTAAGTTATATTGATAGCATGTCAGACCCACTACTGGATTTAGATATAAATTGCAGGGGGTCACTGATGTTATTGGAATGTTGCAGACATTTAAATCCGAAAGTGAAGGTTGTATTTGCAGGCTCTCGTATGGAATATGGTCGAGTTATTTATAATCCTGTGGATGAAGGTCATCCAACTGAACCATTAATGATATATGGAGTACATAAATTAACTGCAGAAAAATATCATATAATGTATTTTCATGATTACGGGATTGCTACAACAGTATTTAGGATTACCAATCCTTATGGACCGAGACAGCAGATGAAGCATAGTAAATACGGTATTGTAAATTGGTTTATAAGGATGGCAATGACAGACCAGGTTATCAAAATCTTCGGTGACGGGCAGCAGATACGGGATTATGTTTATATCATGGATATAGTAAATGCTTTATTAATGGCTGGTGCAACCTCCTGTGCTGATGGTGAGGTTTTTAATGTAGGTAGTGGTAAAGGAATACGCTTTAAAGAAATGGTTGAAGAGGTGATAAAAGTTGTAGGTAAAGGTACTGTGGAAGCAGTACCGTGGCCGGATAACTATCAAAATATAGAAACCGGCAATTTTGTTGCTAATGTGGACAAAATTTATAGATTATTAGGTTGGAAAGCAAGATATGATTTGACCACTGGTATCCAAAAAACATTCGAATATTATAAGGCTTATAGAGAAAATTACTGGACATAAATCGACATAAAGGACAGATGGAATAAAACTAAATGAATATTTACTCGGGAGCTTTCAATGAATGAAGATTACCCTTTTACATCTATTTTCATTCCAACAATGAATCGTAAGAGCGATCTTCTCGAATGCCTCGCATCTTTGCAAAAAATTGATTACCCAAAGAACAGGATGGAATTATTAATATGGGATAATGGTTCAAGTGATGGCTCTGCTGAGGCAGTTAAGCTAAAATTTAAAGAGATGTATCGAGAAGGTTGGGCAAACTTACAGTTAATAGAAAGCAATATCAACTTAGGATCATATGTACCGTACAATAGGTTTCTGTTAAAAACAAATGATAAAAGCCAATACATTTTTGGCCTGGATGATGATGTTGTCGTTTCAGAAAATTGTTTAAAAAATCTGCTTAAGGTTTTTAAGTTGGAAACCTCTGCTGCAGTTGTAGGTGCAAAAATAATTCATTATGATAATCCTTCGAAAATTGCTGAAAGCGCAGGTTTTATTAACTGGTGGTTTGGGAAATTCAAACCTCTGCAATCTTATGAAAAACTGGTTGAATGTGATTATGTTATTGGGTGTGGCTGGTTAATAAACAGAGAAGTATTGAATGAAGTGGGTGGTTTTGATGAAGATTATTTTTTGTTTCATTGGGAAATGGATTTTTGCAGTGGAGTTCAAAAACATGGCTATAAAATATTTTACCAACCTGAGGCAATAATCAGACATAAAATACCTCCAAAGGCTAAAAGAGACGGGCTTTATCTTCTCTATAGAAACAAACTGATTCTAATTAAGAAAAACGCTACTTTTTTACAGAAGCTTACTTCTCTAACCCTATATTCCTTCCTCTGGCCGCCTAAGATCATTCTGGATTCTCTGGTTGTCAATAAAGGGATAAACGCAAAAGAGGTCAAGATAATACTGAAGGCAGTCTATCATGGAATTATTGGTAAAACAGTGAAAGAAGATACACTATAATGTTGAGGTTACTTAAATCCATATTTTATAATTTCTTTCCTTCTGCCCACATAAGTACGTTTATCCGCTTTCTTTATCTGAAAAGATTTCTTAAAAATAAATCCTTCTCAAAAATCCTTGATGCCGGATGTGGTCCCGGCTTATTCACTTTCTTTTTAGCCAAGAGATTCCCACAGGCTCAGGTCATTGGTTGTGATATCTCTAGAGATGATATCGAGTTTTGTAATCGAGAAAAGATAAACAGAAAAATTGATAACGTTAGTTTTGTATGTTGCGATCTTTTCGAATTAAAGGAGAATGAAGAATATGACCTTATTTATTCAATAGATGTTCTAGAACATATCTCATGGAACCAAAAGGTTATGGAAAACATTTACCACGCCCTACAGAGTGAAGGGATATTTTATTTAGCCATGCCAAGCGAGAAAGACCATCGTTATCTCCTTCCCGAAAGGTTTTTCCGAAAATATATAGAGTGGTCAATTAGGGAACATACAGGAGACCAGTATGAACTTGGTGAACTATGTTTTATACTAAAGGAGATAGGATTCAAAATAATTCTCGCAAAATACGCATTTGGCATTTGGGGCAAGCTAGCCTGGGAACTGGACATGCTGATGGAAAGACACCGAAACTTAAAGCGCCTCTCTATGCCCCTCCTCTTATTTTTGTGTTTTCTAGATACTCTATGGAAAAACAAAGAAGGCTCCTATGCCTTGTTGATCATTGCCAGGAAAGCTGACTAACCAAATGAATTTATCTAAAAGAAACCAAACCTTAATAATTATAACCAGCCTGATTTTTGTCCTCATAATATCGAGGATGCTTTTATATGACAAGTTTTTCAATTTGATTTCAGGAGACAATGCAATTTGGGGAATAATGTCAGTGGATATTCTCCAAGGCAAAACATTTCCCATCTTTTTCTATGGTGCACATAGGACAGGGAGTTTAGAAACATTTTTTACTGCTATTTTTTTTGCTTTGGGGGGGATTTCTACTTATGTTTATCACCTTTCCAGGATAATAATTTTTGCTCCATTTGTTTTAGTTGTTTATTTTACTGTACTTACTGTAACTAACGATAAAAAACTGAGTTTTATAACATCTTTGTGGGCTATTTTCCCTTCCTATTATTTTGTTTTTACAACCGCAATCTGTGCCGGATATCTTTTTTTTCTTATCAGTTCTAGTCTCATTTTTTTGACATCTCTCCCCCTTCAAGCAAAAAAAATTGATGACAAAAAGACTCTATATCTCTGTCTATTTCTGTGTGGATTTATTTCGGGGTTTGCTTTCTGGTTACATCAACTTTCCCTCTCATTTATCCTAGTTATCAATCTGGTCTTACTAATTAAAATAAAAAGGGAATACCCTTTTAAAATATTCACATATTCTTTGTTTATTGTCTTTGTATCTTTTGTTTTAGGATCCCTTCCTTCAATTATTCACAATATCAAGCATGAATTCCACAACATTAAAATTATGTTTGGTTTTTTATTTGATATAAGTGGTCGTGATGAATATACAAGGTTAGGGCTTTTATCCGTAATAAAAAAATCCTTGATTCTTAAAACATCCGGATATGGTGCCGGTTTGTTTCCAAGACTTTCTATTATGGCTTCTCTTATCTTTGGGGTACAAAGGGATTTAATTGGCGGATATTCCTTAATGAATTTTTTAATAATAGTTATTTGGGGGATATTATTATTGCTTTCATTTTATCGGCTTTTTTCTGGAAAGGTTGAATCTAATGTTAAAAAACAGATTTATATTCTATTAGCAGTTTCAGTTATAGTCTTTATTTCTGGACTTAAACAGGATAGATACCTCCTGCCGTTCTATTTTATTATTCCAGTCCTTATTTCTTTAACATTGAAAAATTTAAGCAAAAAAATATTATTTCCTCTGATAATTTTTCTCATCACATTGAATATCTTCTCAATAAAGAAAATGTTTACAAAAGAGTTAGAGGATTTTATCCCAGAAAACAACTACATAGTTAGCTTTCTACAAGAAAACCAATTGACCAGAGGGTACGCGGAACATAATGTTGCTTATCCTATTATTTTCTTGTCTCAAAAGAAAATCATTATGTCTACCTTAGGAGGTCCTTTCTTAGAGGGGCCCTCCTTTTACAACCTTATACCGAGATTTAATAAAGAGGTAGAGAGGTCTCCGGATATTTTTTATATATATTCTATAACAAATTTACTCGACAAAACACTCAGGGACTATCTACAAAGAACAGGGATCACCTATCAAGTTCAACAAATCGGAAAATTCAACATATATTTCAACTTCACCAGGAAATTTTTGCCTGTTGAGTTTCTTCCTGAACACTACAAAACAGAGTATTTAGCAGCTACGAATAGAAGAGCATATTGATTTAAAATGGAAATATCGGTCATTATTCCTACTCTCAATGAAGAAGAAAATATTGAAGAATTACTCCAACGTGTAAAAGATATTTTATTAAAGCAAACTACTGAATATAACTATGAAATTATTGTAGTTGATGGAGGGTCAAAAGATAATACCCAGACGAAGGCTTTGAAATGTGGAGCTATAGTTATACAACAAAAAAAACCAGGTTACGGTGAAGCCTTAAAAGAGGGATTCAATCATGCAAAAGGTGATATTCTTTTAACTATGGATGCTGATTTTTCCCATGATCCAAAATTTATTGAGTTATTGTTATCGCATCATCATGAAGCTGAATTGATAATAGCTTCCAGGTATATAGATGGAGGCCACGCAAATATGCCCTTATTAAGAAAAATATTAAGTGTTGTCCTTAATAAGGTTTTTACTATAATTTTAGAATTGCCATACAAAGACATATCCAGTGGTTTCAGATTGTATAATAAAAAAATTCTTAGAGAAATAAATTTAACATCACAGGGCTATGAGATATTGGAGGAAATTATTATAAAGACACATGCTAATGCCTGGTCTGTAATGGAAATACCTTTCCATTACTATCCCCGGAAATCAGGAAAGTCTCATGTTAAGTTTTTTAAGTTTGCCATTTCCTATCTAAAAACCTTATTTAAGATGTGGCAAATAAGAAATTCATTATTTTCGGCTGATTATGAAGACAAGGCATATAATAGCAGTATTCCTTTACAAAGATATTGGCAGAGGGAAAAATATCTTGATATAATTAATTTTTTGGGGACAGATACAGGAAGAATTCTCAATATTGGATACAGCGTATCTAAATTTTCTCTGAATTTTCCAAATACAATTTGTTACGATTTTGTTGTCAAAAAACTTCGGTACTTAAAGAAAACGAATCTTCCTGTGGTTGCGGGGAATACGGATCAGATCCCTTTCAAGGATAAAGAATTTGATTTTATCATCTGTTCGAGCATCTTAGAACACATCCCTGAAGATGATTTCAATTTTAATGAAATCAACAGAGTTCTAAAAGAGGGAGGATGCTTAATAATTTGTACTCCTGACTATAAAAAGATTCTATGGCATATAATAGAGAAGTTTTACGAGAAACTACTTCCAGGTATTTATGCCCATCAATATGTAACTAAATATACAAAAAATAGCCTGATTGAAAGGTTAAAATCAAAAGGGTTTGTTTTAGATAATTATCGTTATGTATTCAAATCTGAATTAATTCTAAAGGCAATAAAAAATTGAAAAATAGCCTAAATAAAACTCCACAAGCAGAAACCTTTAAAAAAGAATTTCTCAAAAAATATCTGGAAAAAGCTCCAATCTCATTGGCTTTAATTAGGGCTGCTGAATGCCATGAATTATCAAAAGAAGATTATTTACGACCCGTATTAGATATCGGTTGTGGAAACGGTTTATTCACATCTATCCTGTTTGAGGATACTATAGATACAGGTTTGGATATTTCATCCAAGGAAATAAGAGAAGCTAAAAAAACTTCTAAATATAAATATTTAGTAGCTAGTAATATAGAACAAATCTCTTTTAAGGATGGATCTTTTTCCACTATTTTTAGTAATTCAGTTTTAGAACATTTAACCGATTTAAATAAAGCACTCAAAGAAATACATCGGATTTTAAAAAAAGATGGAACACTTATTTTTACCACTTATACCGAAGCCTTTGGAGATACCCTTTTTTACAGTAAGATATTAGCCAAATTGAGGCTTTCTGGAATAGCCGGTTTTTATTCCAAAACAATCAATCAGATTTTTAATCATAAAAATCTATTTTCTCTCGAAGAATGGAAAGAAATACTAGCTAAAAATGGTTTTAAGGTGATTGAATTCGAACACTATTTTCCAGAAAAAATCATGAATATTTTTGACCTGTTCCTGCCCTTTTCTCTATTTAATTTGTTATGGGTGAAACTTTTTTTGAAGTGGAAGCCTTTTTCTACAAAACTCCTGGTAAAGATAGCTTACTTCTTTTTTAAAAGTGCTTTCAATGATAGTAAACAGATTGGTTGTGGCTTAAAATTTACACTTAAAAAACTATGAAAATTCTATATGTTATTGATAACCTTGAGTTTGGAGGTGGAGAAAAGGGTTTTCTTCAGATCATTAAGGGATTAGATAAAGAGAAATACACCATTTATACCGCTTCTAAACCCTATGGAGAGTTTGGAAAAAAGCTTGGGGAGATGCGTATACACTTTGAACCTGTAAATATGGAGAATAGGTTCAATCCCTTTACTATTTTAAAACTAATGCGGATTATAAAGAAGGAATGTGTTCATATCGTTCACAGTCAGGGGGCTAGAGCCGACTTTTTCTCAAGAGTTGCTGTGAGAGGTACTCGCAGATCACATCTTGTCTCTACTATACAAATGCCTGTTGAGGGATATGATGTTAGTATTTTAAGAAAAAAAATCTACCGCATATTTGACCGATTTTCTGAAAGATTCGTTGACCGTTTTATCGTGGTATCTGAGTCTCTGAAAAAGACTTTAATTGATGACCGCAGGATTCCTTTAAATAAGGTAATCAAGATATATAATGGAGTTGAACTTGATGCTTACACCCCTGATGTTTTCTGTCAGTCTCCAAGCGAGATAAGAAAAAAATTGGAGATCAAAAATGAGATATTTGTTATAGGTACCATTGGACGGATGGTCTGGCAAAAGGGATTTGAGTATCTAATTGAGGCTGCATCTAATGTTATAAAAGAGTATCCAGAGGCAAGGTTTTTGATTGTGGGAGAAGGACCATTAAAAGGCAAGTTAAAAGTTAAAAGTAAAGAGTTAAGAGTTGAAGATAAAGTAATTTTTACTGGGTTTCGAACTGATATAAAAGAGGTATTATCTGCAATTGATATCATAGTAATCCCTTCGCTTTTAGAAGGATTCCCAATGATAACGCTAGAGGCTATGGCTATGGCAAAGCCGATCATCGCGACAAATATTAACGGTATAACCGAACAAATAACGGATGGAATAAATGGAATCCTGATCCCGCCAAAAAATCCCAGTGCTATAGCACAAGCAATTATAACACTCATTAATAATAGAGAAAAAGCGAAAGAAATGGGATTAGCTGCTAGAAAAAAGGTAGAAGAGGAATTTTCGATTGAAAAGATGGTCTCAGAAATTGAAAAGGTCTATTTCTCTCTTATGGAAACCAATTAAAATGGAATTTTGTCCTTATTGTGGTAGTAATAAAACTTTTTTTTACTTTAAAGTCTTTTCAAGAATCTTTAATCTATGTAGAGAATGTAACCTTATCTATAAATACATCCTGGGAAATTACGAAGATTTCCTTTCGGCATATCAAGATGATTATTTTGCCCGATATTCTGCTGATCAGATTGAAGGCAGAAGGAATAAGTTATATGATCATATATTAGATTTGATAGAAGCAAGGAAAAAGGTTGGCAAGATATTGGATGTGGGTACTGGCTGTGGATTTTTTCTGGTAGCTGCTCAAAAAAAGGGATGGAAGGTAAAAGGGATAGAACCATCAATGAAATCAGTTGAAGTTGCAAGAAATCAAAATGCCCTTGATGTTTTTAATGGTACCCTTCTAGAGTATAATGAGAATAACAAATTTGACGTAATTACTTTCATTAACGTCCTTGATCATTTAGTTGAACCGTGGAAGGAGATTGAACTGGCAAAACACCTACTCAAATCGCAAGGTCTTATTTATGTCCGTTTTCCAAATGGTTCTGTCCACACCCGAATTTACAGGTTGGCTTCAAAACTCGGATTTACCAATTTTGCTCTCAGATTTCTGGTTTTCCATCAGTATTCCTTCAGTTCAAAGTACATCAAGAGACTTTTGTCAGATTTTGGGTTTTCCGAGATTATGATTTTAAATTCCCCTCCCTCTAAAGGTGATCCCCATAACCTTTTCTTTAATCCATCTGTTGCCAATTATTTCAAGAAATTCCTTTATTTAGTGGACAACGCTGTTAGAGTTATAAGTGGCAAAAAAATCTTACTAGGTACTTCATTGGAGGTAACAGCGATTAAGATATAGGACGAAACAGTATGTGCGGGATTTGTGGTTTTGTTAATCAGGAAAAACGAACAGAAGCTTTTGATGAAGGGCTTCTGAAAAAGATGACATCGGTTTTGAAGCATCGGGGGCCTGATGATAGTGGAATGGTTTTCCTGTCATCAAGTACAAGTCGTGAACCGTTAATCGTAAATTATACGGATAGTGAAAAAAAATCCCGAACAACGAATAACGATTACAATATAGGTCTGGGGCACCAAAGGTTGAGTATCATCGATCTTTCTCCTTCCGGCCATCAACCAATGTCTAACGAAGATGGAAGAATATGGATTACCTACAATGGAGAGATATATAACTTTAAAGTTCTAAAGTCTGAACTAGAGGCTCAAGGGCATAGGTTTAAGTCTAATTCAGATACAGAGGTTATAATACACCTTTATGAAGAAAAGGGAATAGATGGTATCCACAAGTTGAATGGTATGTTTGCCTTTGCTCTCTGGGATGGGAATAATGAAAGGCTGTTTTTGGTTCGGGATAGGCTAGGGATAAAGCCCCTTGTTTATTATAACGATAAAAGGAAAATATTATTTGCCTCAGAGATAAAAAGCATCCTGGAAGACCCTTCTGTCCCTAAAGAGATTGACTGGGATGCCCTGAATCTATATCTGACATTTAATTATATCCCTGCCCCCTGGACTATATTTAAAGGGATCAAAAAGTTGGAGCCAGGGTATTATCTGGTAATGGAAGATGATAAATTAAGGGTTGAGCAGTATTGGGATATTCATCACAGTTCCCCTGAAAAGAATAACGAGAAAAATGCCATTGAAAAGGATACTGAGTATTACAAAAAGAGACTCTTTGATTTAATAGAAGATTCAGTGAAAATGAGAATGATCTCTGATGTTCCGCTTGGCGCTTTTTTGAGCGGAGGTATTGATTCCAGCATAATCGTAGGGTTAATGGCCAGAAATTCCAGCAAACCAGTAAAAACCTTTTCAATAGGATATGAAGACCTTGAACTGTTTGATGAGACTAAATATGCCCGTGAGGTGGCTCAACTTAACCACACGGAGCATTACGAATTTAAACTTACCTATAAAGACATTCTGGATGTCTTCCCAACAGTTATTTCCTCCTTTGATGAACCCTTTGCCGATTCCTCATCTGTACCTACTTTTCTAGTTTCCAGGGAAACCAGAAAGCTTGTTACTGTCGCTCTTGCAGGAGACGGTTCCGATGAACTATTTGCTGGATACAGGATGTACCTGGGAGAATACTTTAAAAAATACTATCTTCTTCTTCCCCCATTTTTTAGGCGTAAAATGATTGAACCTTTTTTGAAGGTACTCCCTGATTCCCGTGATAGTAAGCTTCTCGAATACATTCGACGGGCTAAAAAGTTTCTGGAAGGCGCCGATAAAAACCTATCCCAGAGATTTTTTTCCTGGGCAGAGATATTTCCTCAAAAGGAACGAGTCAGGCTTTTAGAGAGGGTAATTGGAGGGGGAAAAGCACTTACTTTGAACAGGGGGGAAAAATTAATTGAAGAAGGATTCTGTAATTTTTCTGGCGATGACTTAAATAGGATGCTTTATGTGGATGTTAAATATTCCCTTCCGGGAGACATGCTCACCAAAGTGGATTGGATGAGCATGAGAAATTCGTTGGAAGTCAGAGTTCCTTTTCTCGATTACCGGGTAGTAGAGGCTTCGTTTGAGATGGAAGGTAGCTTAAAACTAAGAGGAAGGAAAAGAAAATACATCCTTCTGGAAACCTTCAGGGATATTCTTCCCAAAAGCCTTCACAATCGTCCTAAGTGGGGTTTTGAGATGCCTATAGGTAAATGGCTTAAAGGGGAACTAAGATTCCTGATTGATGAGTACCTCTCCACAGAGCGGCTCAATAAACAAGGCATATTTAACCAAATGGAAGTTGAAAGATTAAAACAGAGCCTTTTTAACCAATGGTCTGACACTTCCTGGAAACTCTGGAATCTTATTGTCTTCCAATACTGGCATGAAAGGTATTTCCCTCATAATTAACTTGCAGGTTTTATTAAGTGAATATTCTAATGGTTGCTGATGTTTCCATAAAGAATGTTATTGGAGGGGCTCCCAGGGTTCTCCATGAAGAGAGTAAGAAACTGAAGCAAAAGGGACATGATGTTTGGGTGTTGACCAGACAGGTTCCAAACTCAGATTTGGCCGAAGAAATAGTCGAAGGAATAAAAGAATTCCGATATAAAATTGTTGAAAATAACACTTTTACATATATTACATCTTCGATTTTTAATTCCAGGAGGTTATTTGAGAGAATAGTGAAAGGCAAATGTTTCGATCTAATAAACTTTCACCAACCTTTCTCTGCTTTGGGAGTTAATCTATCCAGTAAGAGCAGAAAGATAAAAAAAGTTTATACATTCCATTCTCCAGCCTTTAAAGAGTATGAAATGCGTAACAGACCTTTATCTACTCCATGGGGGAAGTGGAATTATAAGCTGAACTCCTATTTCAGGAAGGGAATAGAAAGATACAATTTAAAGAAATGTGAAAAGATCAGAACACTGAGCGAATATATGAAAAGAGAGCTTATAGAATGTCATGGTATTGCTGATGAAAAGGTTGTTGTGATTCCTGGTGGTGTGGACACTGATTGTTTTACACCTTTATCCGATAGATTAAAACTGAAAAAAGAGCTAAGAGTACCCGTTGAAAAAACCTTGCTCCTATCCGTTCGTAATCTTGTTCCAAGGATGGGGCTTGAGAACCTTATTTATGCTATGGTTGATATTGTTAGGCAAAAAAAGGACGTCTACCTAATTTTAGGAGGGGAGGGGGCTTTAGAAGAAAGACTAAAGGGATTGGTTAAACAATTAGAACTGGATTTGTTTATTCGATTTGAAGGTTTTATTCCGGAAGACAAACTGCCTTTGTATTATCAAACCGCAGACCTTTTTATCTTACCTACCAAAATAATGGAAGGTTTCGGTCTGGTAACTGTTGAGTCTCTTTCCTGTGGCACACCGGTACTGGGGACACCCATTGGAGGGACAAAGGAAATTCTGGAGGGATTAGATGAGAGGCTCTTGTTTGAAGGAACTGAGCCAAAAGATATTTCGGAAAGGATTCTTTATTTCTTGAATCGAAAATCTACTATGGAGGATTTGAGAGGTAAATGCAGACAGTTTGCTGTAGATAACTACTCATGGGATGTTGTAGCTCAAAAGCTTGAAGAAATCTTAGTAGAAATTACTCAGTAAAAAACTTAGATTTTCAAAATCCATATGATCTATTAATTATAACCAGGAGAAAGGTTGGAGAAAGTTAAAATCGTACATATCATCACAAGGTTGGACAAAGGAGGATCTGCTGAAAATACCTTACTAACTACTATAGGATTGAATAAAAATAAGTATGACATTGTTCTGATAAAAGGCATTTCACTTGAATCGGAGATGAGTGCTGAAGAAAGGACATCTTTAGATGAAGGATTAAAGCAGGCTGAGCTTACGGGTGTAAGGCTGATTACAGTTCCTTCTCTGATCCGACGAATAAATCCTATTTTAGATATACAAACTCTTTTTCGCCTCTACAGGATCTTCCTGCACGAAAAGCCTGCTATTGTACATACTCACACATCAAAGGCGGGGATACTTGGTCGATGGGTTTCCTTCTTTACAAGGGTTCCTATAGCTGTCCATACCCCTCATGGTCACATCTTTTATGGTTACTACGGAAGGGTTAAAACTAAGGTATTCATTCTTATTGAGAGAGTTACAGCTATCATAACAGATAGGATTATAGCTTTGACAAAAAGGGAGAAGGAAGAACATATTCAATTTAATATTTCAAAGTCTCACAAATTTGTAGTAATACACAGCGGAGTACCTCTGGAAAATTTCTCCAAAAATTTAGACAATACTGATGAATTAAAGAAAAACCTAGGTATACATATAACAGATTTAATAGTTGGTACAATAGGGAGACTAGTCGAAATAAAAGGGCATAGGTATCTTCTGGATGCCGCACGTTTGGTCTTGAATAAGATAGCAAACGTGACCTTTCTATTGATTGGAGATGGCTACCTTATGACAGAATTAATTGATTATACCTATGCCCTGGGGATCGAGAATAAAGTTATTTTTGCTGGATGGAGAAGCGATATACCCCAACTTATAAATACATTCGATATATTTGCATTACCTTCTCTAAATGAGGGGATGGGTAGGGTTCTTGTAGAGGCTATGGCTATGGGGAAACCCATTGTGGCTTCAGATATTGGTGGTATTCCAGACCTTGTAAAAGATGGGGCTAATGGCATATTATTCCCTCCAAGAGATGTGGATGCTATGGCAGAAGCGATCATAAAGCTGCTTTTGGATAGAGAGTTGGCAAGAAAAATGGGAAAAGAAGGAGAAAGGGTTTCTCTTAACTATGGCACCGGCACTATGATAAAAAAGATTGAGGGATTGTATGAAGATTTATTGAGGGGAAAAGGGGCAATCTGAGGTCTTATTTTTAATTCAAAATTCAAAATTAAGATACTCGAATGCAGTCAGAAAGGGAAAATAAGGTGAAAAACAGAGCTTTAGTCACGGGAGTTACAGGTCAGGACGGGAGTTATTTGGCTGAATTATTGCTTGAAAAGGGGTATGAGGTGCATGGTATTGTTCGTCGTGTTGCACTCGAAGATCCTCAAACTCGTATGTGGCGAATACGCCATTTGTTGGGTAAAATCATTATTCACTGTGCCTCCTTAGAAAGTTACGGTAGTATCTTCAATGTTATATCTGAAATTAAACCAGATGAGTGCTATCACCTGGCAGCTCAGAGTTTTGTATCCTATTCCTTTGAGGATGAATTTTCTACAGTAAACATTAATTTAAATGGTACCCATCACGTTTTATCCGCCATAAAGAGACAGTCCCCTGAATGTAAATTGTACTTTGCCGCTTCAAGTGAGATGTTTGGCAATGTTCAGGAAACACCTCAGAACGAAAATACCCCTTTTCACCCTCGTTCTCCATATGGAATATCCAAGCTGGCTGGATTTGAGTTAACCAGGAATTATAGAGAGTCATATGGTCTATTTGCTGTGTCGGGAATTCTATTCAACCATGAATCACCAAGACGGGGAACTGAATTTGTTACAAGAAAAATTACTTCGAGTGCAGCAAAAATAAAATTGGGGTTAGAAAAAGAAATTAGATTGGGAAATCTGGATGCAAAACGTGATTGGGGACACTCGAAAGATTATGTTCAGGCAATGTGGCTTATGTTGCAACAGCACGAACCTGATGATTATGTAATTGCCACAGGGATGTCACACTCTGTTAAAGAGTTTTTGGAAGAAGCTTTTAAATACTTAGGGTTAGACTATAATGATTATTTAATTATAGATAAAGAATTATATCGTCCGGCAGAAGTTCATGTGTTACAAGGAGACAGTTCGAAAGCCCGAAAAAAATTGAACTGGGCCCCAACAATCTCCTTTGAGGAAATAGTGAAAGAAATGGTTGATAGTGACCTAAAAAGATATTCCGTTTCAAAAATATCCCTATGAAATTAATGCTATATTTAATAATATTGTATCTAATTTTCTGCATTTCATCTCCTGTAGTTGCTTATGCAAATGAATATATTCAAATCGCTGGATTAATAGATATACGTTCAACATTCAGTGATGGCAGCTATTCCATTGAGGAACTGGTTAATATAGCAAAAAATAGAGGTCTTGAGGTTTTAATATTTACCGATCATGACCGTATAGAAATGGAGTACGGTTTATTTCCATTTCGACATATTATAAAGAGGAAGATTGAAAGACCCTCTGTATTGAAGATAGGGGCAAAAAAATACCTTAACAAGATTAAGGAGGTGGGACATAAATATCCAGAAATGATATTGATTCCCGGTGTAGAGTCAGCCCCCTTTTACTATTGGACAGGGAGCATAATTAAGGGCAATCTAACTGCCCATAATTGGGAGAAACATATACTGGTTATAGGGTTGGAAAAACCTGAAGATTATAAAAATTTACCCATTCTAAGTGGTGCATTTTCAACTAACTACATAAGTCAGTTCCTTCCTACTACTCTGTTATTTATAATTTCTGCACTTTTCAGCATATTTTTGATACGCTGGCGAGGAATCTACAAGAAAATTGGCATTATAGGATTCATTTTAAGCCTTCTATTGATTATAAACTACCATCCTTTTAAAAGCTCTGTTTTTGATCAGTACCATGGAGATCAAGGGGTATTGCCTTATCAAGAGTTTATAGATTATGTTAATAAAAGGGGGGGCATGACCTTTTGGTCTCATCCTGAAAGCAAATCTGGCATAGATAAAAAGGGACGGATATATGTTAATACCCCACCCCACCCTGATGATTTAGTCAAAACAAAGGGATATACAGGTTTTGCTGCAATATATGGTGATAACATAACAGCAACAGAACCAGACAGAGAGTGGGATACGGTTTTACAGGAATACTGCTTAGGGAAAAGGGCTAGACCTGTTTGGGGGATTTCTGCAGCAGATTATCACTCTGAGGCAGGGGGTAAATTAGGTGAATTCCCCACGACCTTTATCGTAAAAGAGAAATCTAAAGAGGAGGTCCTTTACGCCTTAAAAAACGGAAATATGTATGTCTATCAAGGGAGCATTGGTTACAGATTATCCCTTGATGAATTTACCGTATCCGATACTTCAACCCATTACAAGGCCACAATGGGGGAACAAATCTCTGCAAAAGATAGTCCAGTATTAAAAATAAAACTCTCATCTTCGGATAAAAAAAATTACAAGATACAAGGCAGGATCATTCGCTCTGGGAAATTGATTGATACATTTTCAGGAACAACGCCTATGAAATATACTTATAGAGACAGCTATTTTAATCCCAACGAGAAGATATATTACAGAATAGATGTAAAAGGGCCAGGTATATTGGTGTCCAATCCGATTTTTGTCACGTTTATTGGGGAAGGGAAGGGGGGTAGCCTGTGATTGTAGCCATCCATCAACCCCAATACTTGCCATGGCTGGGATACTTTGATAAAATAGCACAAACGGACATTTTTGTTATTCTGGACAATGTGCAATATAAAAAGAACGAGTGGCAAAACCGGAATCGAATAAAGACAGCTAATGGATGGCAATGGCTAACGGTACCTGTACAGTACAAATTTCCAGAAAGAATTGACCAAGTAAAGATAAACAATAGGATAGATTGGAACAGAAAACATTTAAATGCTATAATTGTTAATTATGGGAGATCTTTTTACTTTAAAAAATACCTGTCTTTTTTCGAGGATGTTTATTCGCAGGATTGGGAATACCTGGTTGATATAAATGTTTGTTTAATCAATTTTCTCATAAAAGCTCTTGGTATCAATACAGAAACGTTAAGGGCTTCAAATCTTCAAGTAAGACAAGACCCCACCTCTAGACTAATTGATATATGTAAGGAAGTGGAGGCAGATACTTATCTTGCAGGGAAGGATGGAAGGAAGTACATGGATATTGAAAAATTTGAAAAAGAGAATATTAAGGTTTTATTTCAAGATTTTCAGCACCCTGTTTACAACCAACTTTTCGGGAATTTTGAGCCTCAGATGTCAGTTATAGATCTTCTTTTTAATTGTGGAGAGGATAGTCTCAAGATTTTAAGAGGTGATCAATGAACATATTGGCCATAGGTGCCCATCCAGATGATATTGAATTCGGCTGTGGTGGATCCTTAATAAAGTATAAAGAGAAGGGAGACAATGTCTCCCTTATGGTTCTGACAGATGGCGAATTGGGGGGAGGCGGAAAAATTAGACGGCATGAGCAGGAGGCATCTTTGAAGATTCTACAGGCAAAAGAGCTTTTCTGGGGTGGGTATAGTGATACCAAGCTGCTGTTAGATCAAAAGCTAATCCTTAATATCGAAAATGTGTTACATAAGGTAAAACCTGATTTCATCTTTGTTAATTACTTTGATGATACCCATCAGGATCACCGTAATTTGGCAAAAGCCACTATCTCAGCTACAAGATATATCAAAAATGTGCTCTTTTATGAGGGGCCAACCACCCAAAATTTTTCTCCAAATGTATTTGTTGACATCAATGAGGTCTTAAATGATAAAATTGATTTGCTGAAAGCCCATGAATCACAAATAATGAAAACAAACATAGAAGATTTGTCCATCCTCGAGATCGCAAAATCTTCTGCAAATTTTAGGGGTATTCAAGGACGGGTAAAGTATGCGGAAGGATTTCTGTCCCTACGTTTATTTATAAATGTTTAAACCATAATACAAGGTGAAGCTAAGCAAAATGAGATGGTTACGATTTGAAAGACGCAAATGTACAAGGATAGATGCATCACTGGATGTACGATTGGTAATAATTGGTGAAGGGAGTGAAGGATACATTACCTCAAGGACCATATTGGCTAAGACAGAGACTATTTCTACCAACGGTGCTTGCCTGATAACCAATGTTGTACAGATTGATGGGCTCCATATTTGTTCATCTATATCAGGCTTAAATAAGAATAAATTAAAATTAGAGATTGATTTGCCATCAAATTATAAAACTATAACTCTTACTGGGGAAGTTTGTTGGTATGATCTTGCATTTGAAAGCGATGAATACCTTTATAAAGTCGGAGTGTCATTTATAGATATGAACGAAGATAATAAAGAAACACTAAACAGTTTTATTGCAATACAAAGGAAAGAAAGGAAAAAGCAGGTAAGATTATTTCTTAAAAAATTTGACTTTTTACGTTCCATTGTTATTTTGTTTATACTAGGATAATATAATTGTAAGGACAGGTTATTTTGATGCAATATACAAAAGATAAACTTCCAGATCCTAAAGAGCTTGAAAAAGAACTCAACGACTATCTCCAAAGAAAATATGGGGGACATGTCAAATTGGCTTTACCTACTTTCTTTCCTAGGTTTGACTCTGACTATGTCGATTCTGAAAAAGGAGACAAAAAAGGGGAGCCCGTAAAAATCAAGTTCGATATGAAGCCTGAAGAACTTGAGGCGTATCTGGATGAGTATGTTGTTAAGCAGAAAGAGGCAAAAGAGATACTTGCAACTAAAATATGTACTCATTTTAATAGGATAAGGTTATTGGAAGACGATAAGAAAGCCGGGGCATATGGAATCTTTGGTAATATAAAAAACAATATAATAATGATTGGTCCTACAGGTGTGGGGAAGACATATCTCATCAAGCTGATAGCCAAAAAGATTGGAGTACCCTTTGTAAAAGGCGATGCAACAAAATTCAGCGAAACAGGTTATGTAGGAGGCGATGTTGAGGATCTCGTAAAGGACCTGGTAAATGAAGCGGATGGCAATATCGAATTGGCTCAATACGGGATAATCTACATAGACGAAATAGATAAAATAGCATCTAGCGGTAATATAATAGGTCCCGATGTATCCAGGACTGGCGTTCAAAGAGCCCTTCTTAAACCATTGGAAGAAACTGAGGTAGACTTAAAGGTTCCACATGATCCGATGTCTCAACTGGAAGCAATAGAAGAATACAGGAAGACCGGAAAAAGAAAGAAAAAAACTATCAATACAAAGAATATTCTCTTTATAGTAAGCGGGGCGTTCGATGGCATGGAAAATATTATTAAGAAAAAACTAAATGAACAAAGAATTGGTTTTGATGCTGGCATAAAGACGGAAGGCAAAAAAACTGAATTCCTAAAACATGTTAGCGCCGAAGATTTTATAAATTATGGCTTTGAATCTGAATTTATTGGAAGATTACCAGTAATAGCTGTATACGAAAAATTAGGAATAGATGATTTGTACCAAATTCTGAAGAACCCTAATAGTTCAGTAATCATCAGCAAAATAAAGGACTTTAAAGCTTACGGAATAGATGTACAATTTGAGGACGATGCTTTATATATGTTAGCAGAGAAAGCTTATAAAGAAGGAACCGGTGCCCGTGGTCTCGTTAGTTCAGTGGAAAAGGTTCTGTTAAAATTTGAGAAGAAACTGCCATCTACTGATATAAGAAGGTTTGTAGTTACAAAACAGACTGTAGAAAACCCCGAGAGAGAACTTGATAAATTAATCATAGAACCCAATGATGAAAAGATGCAAGCAAGATATGAGAAACTACTGTTACGAGAAAAATCGGATAAAAAGAAATCTTTAAAGAAGCACGAGAAAGAATTCCTCAGCAAATTCCGGGTTAATCTTACAAATAACAGAATAGATTTAATAGTCGATAGGGCAATAGATAAAAGGATGGATATTAATTCAATTCTTGAAAAAGTTTTGTTAACTATTAGAAAAGTAAAAGAATTTGAAGAAGAGTTTCTAAACAAACATTCGTTCAAAATAACTTTTTCTGATGAAGCGTTAGACAAGATAGCTAAAAATTCTATGGAAAGCAACAGAGATGTCTTTGATGTTTGCACTGAAATCTTAAAGAACTATGAACATGGAATTAAATTGATCAAAGAAAAGACAGGATTGAATGAATTCTTCATAACCGAAGAGGCAGTAGATGACCCTGAGGGCTATCTTAACAGGTTAATAAGAGATTCTTATATTAAGTAGCCCCCCCAACATAATGTCTGATAAGATATATTATGTAAACTTTGATATGGGCAACAATCGGAAACCCCTTCGAATTGCTTGCCCTTCCCCCAAATTCCAATTTCTATAAATATAGATACCGCAATACCCAATTCCTTAACTTGTTAAATAACCCTATTGTCAATTATTCTTTTGTACTTTTTTAAATCCCTTTCCATAGATTGAGGTTCCACAAGTTTAACGTCAACGTTAACCCCTAATACACTGGAAAGCCTCTGCTTAATATTCTCTAAAAGCTTCCCCTGTTTTTTCATCTCATCAAAGAATATCCTCTCTGATACTTCCACTAACACTTTCAGCACATCCATTCTGTCCTTTCGGTCAATAATCAATTGAAAATGAGGTTCACATCCTTCAAACTCATACAAAACCTGCTCGATCTGGGATGGAAACACGCTAACACCTTTGATTATCAGCATGTTATCTGTTCTTTCCATGATCTTTTCTATTCTAACGCAGGTTCTACCACACTCACATTGTTGCCAATTTAATTTTGTTATGTCTCCTGTTCGGAAACGAATCATGGGGAATGCCTCCTTGGTAAGGGTGGTAATGATTAGTTCCCCTTTTTCTCCAGGTGGCAAAACGGTGCCTGTTGAGGGATCGATAATCTCCGGAATAAAATGGTCTTCGAAGAGATGGAGTCCATCTTTATATTGGCATTCAGTAGCAACCCCAGGCCCTATCACCTCACTCAATCCATAGTTATCTACTGCATCGATATATAATCTTCCTTCTATCTCTTTTCTCATATTTTCTGACCATGGTTCTCCACCGAATAGACCGAGTCTTAAATTCAATGTTTTCGGATCAATTTCCATATTTACCATGGTATCCGCTATCCTTAGGGCATAGGATGGGGTACACACCAGCGTGGTAGTCTTATAATCCTTCATTATTATTATTTGCTTTTCTGTATGCCCGGAAGATGTAGGAATTACCGAAGCACCTATCCTCTCTGCACCGTAATGGAGTCCAAAAGCACCTGTAAGTAACCCATATGCGAACGCTATCTGCACCATATCATCTTTTGTAACCCCACCAGCGGTTAATATACGGGCAGCTAAATTGCTCCAGTTTTTTAAATCGTTTTTTGTGTAACCAACAACAATAGGTTTACCTGTCATTCCCGATGTAGAATGCAATCTTACAACCTCCCTCAGAGAGACTGCAAACATGTCGTAGGGATAACTGTTTCTGAGATCTTCCTTTGTGGTGAAAGGAAGGTTGGACAAATCCTGAATCGACCGGATATCTTCAGGCAAACCATTAAGTTTATCAAATATCTTTCTGTAAAACTGCACGTTTTTATACACCCTGTTTAGGGTAGACTGTAGTCTTTCCAATTGCAATTGTTCCAGGTCTTCCCTTGGCATACATTCATAATCTTTATCCCAAATATTCATTTTAAATCTCCCAAAAGGGGGGTTACTCCCATATTTCCTTCTTTTCTTTCCCTAGATATGCCCTTTGAACCTCCTTGTTGTTAAGGAGGCCCTTACTATTTTCTTCCATTATAATCTTCCCTGTCTCTATTACATATCCTCGATCAGCAAGCTGGAGAGCGGCTTTGGCATTTTGTTCTACTATCAGTATGGTGGTTTTGAGTTCATCCCTGAGCTTGGATATCATTCTAAAGATATCTTTGCAGATCATCGGAGCCAGCCCCATAGAGGGCTCATCTAAGAGAAGCAGAGAGGGCTTTGACATTAATGCCCTGCCAATTGCTAACATCTGTTGCTCCCCCCCACTTAAGGTACCTGCTATTTGATTTTTCCTTTCTCTAAGTATAGGGAAAAAAGAAAAAATTTCTTCTATGTCTTTTTTCAAGTAAGGTTTGTTTTTTCTGCTGTACCTATGGTATGCCCCTAGTTCCAGGTTGGTTGATACGGTTAAAGGGGCAAATATTTGCCTTCCCTCTGGGATCTGAGATATCCCCATCTTGACTATTTGATTAGTAGGAAGACCTAAAATATTGACTCCCCTGAAAATGGCCTCCCCTTCCCTAGGAGGAGTAATCCCAGAGATGGAGTTTAAAACGGTTGTTTTACCGGCACCGTTGGCCCCTATTAATGCTACGATCTCTCCGACATTGACATGTATTGAGACGTTTTTCAGCGCATGAACCTTTCCGTAATATGTATTTATATTTTTTATCCTTAGCATTTTATGCCTTATGCTGTCATTTGTGTTGATTTAGCCTTAATTTTAAAGATTATTATGCACATTAGTAAAGCAAAGTTTTGCTTAATCTTCTCCCAGGTATGCCTTTATCACTTCATCATTCTCCTGGATCTCCCTGGGAAGTCCTTCTGCAATCTTTTGACCAGAGTTGAGTACCATAATTTCATCTGATATACCCATTACTAACTCCATATCATGCTCTACCAGGAGAATTGTAATACCCCTACCCCGTATTTCTGTAATCAAACGGGATAGGTTTTGGGTCTCTTTCGTATTTAGACCTGATGCTGGCTCGTCAAGCAATAGCAATTTGGGCTCGGTAGCCATAGCCCTTGCGATTTCTAATAGTCTTTGTTTTCCAAAAGGAAGATTCTCCGGGGACTCGTCAAACCTATCTCCCAAACCAACAAATTCGAGATACTCCATAGCCCTTTTTCTGACCTCTTTTTCTTCTTTTCTTTTCTTTGGCAACGACAGGATCGAACTCATTATACCAGAACTGGTCCTTGGGTGTCTTCCAATCATAACATTCTCTATAACAGACATATTACTAAACAATTGAACATTTTGGAAGGTGCGGGATATACCCAAGGAAGAAATTCTGTAGGATTTAAGTCGAGTGATAGATTTCCCCTGAAATTGAATCTCGCCACCGGTTGGCGGTAAAATCCCTGAGATCAAATTGAAAACCGTGGTTTTACCTGCTCCATTCGGTCCAATAATGGCCTTTATCTGGCATTCCCTTACCGTAAAATCCAGATCAGAAACAGCCACCAATCCTCCGAAGGTCTTTTTAATTTCAGAAGCATGGAGTATCATATTGTCCGTTGTCCGTTTTATATTCATAAAAGGTTACAGCTTTTTGATTAATCTGTTAAATAGATATTCTAACCCACCGCTTAATCCCCTAGGCAAAAAAATCATTATCAAAAGAAGAACAGCACCATAAACAAATATTTCAAAGTCTTTTAAAGCCCTTAAGAATTCTGGCAGTATGGTTAAAAGGGCAGCCCCGATTAAGGCGCCCCAGACACTATGCATCCCTCCTATCACCACCATCATCACCAAAAGGACTGAGAAAAAAAGGCTAAAAGAACTTGGACTAACAAAAGTTACGTAATGGGTGTATAGACTACCTGCAACAGAGCCAAAAACAGCACTAATCAGAAAGACCTGAATTTTGAGTTTGCTGGTGTTAACCCCCATGGCATTTGCTGCAACTTCACTATCATGAATCGACCTGAGTGCCCTACCTATCCTGGAATGAATCAAATTCAGCGAAAGGGCAAGGATCAGCAATAAGAATGCCCACACAAAAAAGTAGTATTTTATATCTGTGTTCATGACATATCCGGCAAGAGAAATTTTTGGTATATCTCCAATCCCAGACGGTCCACCGGTAATATCTGTTAGCTCATTAAATACTATGTAAGTAATTTCTCCAAAACCCAAAGTGGCCATGGCGAGATAATGACCCTTCAATTTCAAAGACGGAATGCCTATAATCAACGCTATACAAGAAGATAAAAGGATACCTAGAAAAAAAGCGCTCCAGGGGTGAAAACCTAATTTGGCAGTGAGGACTGCAGAAGTATAAGCACCAAGCCCGAAGAAGGCAGCGTGACCGATAGAGATTTGTCCTGCATATCCCATAAGCAGGCTTAGTCCGATGGCAATGATTCCGTGGATGCCTACAAATACCATAGTGCTTATGTAGTAGGTATTGGTAACAATGAAAGGAAAAACAACCAGGCAGACAGTGAGAAATAAGAGTATAAGAGAGTCTTTCTTATCCATAAGAACTCAAGAACCTAAAATTTTTTAAATTCACTTATCTCAGTAACCCCGAAGATTCCACTTGGCTTAATAAAGAGAACGAGTAGAAGTACCAAAAGGGCAATGGCATCTTTGTACCCAGAGTGAATAAGACCTGCCCCCAATGACTCCATAATTCCCAGGAGAAGCCCCGCAAATATTGCCCCATAGAAATTCCCCAAGCCACCCAGGACAGCCGCCCCAAAACCCTTTAAACCTAAGATAGCACCATTGTCGTAAGCCATCAGAGTAATAGGTGTTATAATGATGCCTGCAATGCCTCCTATGGCAGCTGACAAGGCGAAGGATAAGAGAACCATCCGTTTGACGTTGATTCCCATCAGGCTTGCTGCTGTTCGGTTAACAGCACAGGCTGTCATTGCCTTTCCAATGATGGTGTATTTGAAAAAAATGGATAACAATACCACGACGATAACTGTTATTCCAACGATCCAGATATACTGGGGGTTGAGAGATGCCCCTATAAAAGCGATACCCTTTTCTCCTGAGAAAGGAGGCAGAAAATGGGTATCCTTCCCCCATATTAACATGGCAATACCCTTAAACAGGATGGAAACTGCTATGGTCACAATAATCAGAGTGACTACTGTAGGCTTTTTTATAGGAGAAATGGCAAATCTCTCCATGATAATACCGACTAAGGTAAGAATAAGAACTGTGAGGAGAAAACCCAAAACCAGGGGAAATTTAAGCATCACAGTAAATAATATCATGATGAGTCCTCCCAGCATTACAAACTCGCCCTGGGCAAAATTTATGATTGAGGTTGAATTATAGATAATATTAAACCCAATGGCTATTATTGCATAAACACTTCCTATAGTAATCCCGCTGAGGATATACTGTATAATCTGGCTGTATAGAGGCAATCCCACCTCCTGTAAGAAAAAACTGAGACCATCTTTGGAAAGGAAAAATGGTCTCAGTCTCGGGTTTGGTTGAACATATATTTATTTCTTATTTTTTATATAGATCGAATTTTCCTTTTTTTACAGTAAGCATTTCCAGAGAATCCAATCCAAGCCCTGTGTGATCGGTTGGAGAGAAGTTAAAAATACCACCTGTCCCAACAAAACCCTTCTTATTCTCTATAAATGACCTCATCTTATCCTTGTCGGGACCAGAAGCCTTTAAAGCAGCCACAACGAGATTCAGGGCATCCAATGCATGCCCCCCAAAGGTGCTGACATCTTCTTTATGCTGAGATTCATATGCCTTTTTGTATTCAACAAGGAGTTTCTTCTGAGGATGTTTTTTATTCAAGGATTCTGCTACCAGCACTCTGCCACAGGGGAATATAACACCTTCAGCAGCTTCTCCAGCTGCAGCAGCATATTTTGTATTGCCAAAACCGTGACTCTGATATAGTGGTATGGTAATCCCAAGTTGTATCCTATTCTTCATAACTGTTGTCTGTGCGGGAAGGATGGACCAGTTCACGATTGCCTGGGCTTCAGTACCTTTGATCTTGGTCAATTGAGGTGTCAAATCTGTGTCTTTGGGGCCGTATGTCTCATCTGAAACAATTGTAATTCCAAACTCAGGGGCATACTTTTTAAGTTGTTCCCGGCCCTGGGCACCAAAACCCGTTGTATCTGTAATTATGGCAACCTTAATAATACCACTTTTCTTCATATGTCCATAAATCCTTTGAACTACATGACTGTCCTTTTGAGGTGTTTTAAATATCCACTTTCTTTCCTTATCGGTCTTTGGATCATGAACTATTGCCTCTGCTGCTGCACAGGACACCAGTATCTGTTCTGCCTCTTCCATTATTGGAACAACAGCCATGCTTTCACCGCTTGTCGATGGTCCCACTATAGCCAGTACCCCTTCCTTTAAGAGTTTCTTGGCAGCCAAAACGGCTGCAGTAGGATCTCCTTTGGTGTCTTCGATTAAGAGTTTCAGGGGGTGACCATTGATTCCCCCAGCCTTATTAACCTTATTTTCAATCCATACAGCTGTTCTTCTCTCAGGTTCACCCAGCCAGCTTGCAGGACCTGTAAATGCAAAGAGACAGCCAATCTTATACGGCTCCTTTACCTCTGCCTTCTTTGCGAAACCATTAACGGATAAGGCAAGACCCAATAACAGTACTCCTCCTAAAATTAGCAACTTTCTTTTAACCATATCTGTCCCCTCTCCTTCTATTACTTAGTTTATAGTTATATGCTTGTAGTCAATTGTATTAGTTTAGTTATGCAGCTAATTTTCACCTCCTCTCCACATCTGCCATTACACAATTCCCGTAAGTGCAAATTTTAGCTTCACAGGAGTCAAAATTGATACAATTTCTCTCCTTTTAAAATAGCTATATTATTCTTTTGCAATACATCAATGGCCTTATCAGTTTCATCAAACCTGCAAATAATTATAGCATTTTCTCCGCTTCGTTCAACGAAAGCATACATATATTCAACATTAATGTTATGATCTGACAGGACACCCAGGATACTCGCCAGTCCCCCCGGCTTATCTTCGACTTCCACTGCAACCACCTCGGTTTTTCCTACTGTAAACCCGTTCTCTTTAAGTACATCCCTGGCTTTTTGTGAGTTATTTACAATCAATCTCAATATCCCAAAATCGGTGGTGTCAGCAAGGGAAAGTGCTCTGATGTTTATCCCTGCTTCACCCAGGACTCTGGTAACCTTTGCAAGTCTCCCTGACTTATTTTCTAAAAACACCGATATTTGATCTATTTTCATCCTGTAACTCCTTTTTTAACCTATATCTTCCTTTTATCTATTACCCGTTGTGCCTTGCCTTCACTCCTATGAATGGTTTTTGGTTCAACAAGTTTAACTATAGTAGAAACACCTAAAAAGTCTTTAATGTCCTTCTCAATTCTTTTGCCCAATATCTGCAAGTTTTTTATCTCATCAGAGAAGACCTTTTCATTGACTTCAACCTGTACTTCAAGGGTATCCATGGTGCCTTTCCTATCTACAATCAACAGATAATGGGGTTCAATACCTTCTATGTTCATCAAAATACTCTCTATTTGAGACGGAAAAATATTTACCCCTCTGATGATCAACATGTCATCGGATCTGCCACTCACTCTTTCCATTCTGACAAATGTCCTTCCGCACACACAAGGCTCTGGATTCAGCACAGAGATGTCCCGTGTCCGATATCTTATCAAAGGAAATGCCTCTTTTGTTAAAGTAGTAAAGACAAGCTCCCCCCTTTCACCATAAGGCAGGGGTTCGCATGTTTCAGGGTTTATAACCTCCACAATAAAGTGATCTTCGAATACATGCAATCCCCTCTTAGCTTCCATACACTCTACAGCCACTCCAGGGCCTATTATTTCACTTAGTCCGTATAAATCAATAGCATGTAAGTTGAGTTTCTTCTCTATCTCTTCTCGTATCCCTTCTGACCACGGTTCTGCACCAAAAAGACCTGCTTTAAGTTTAAGATTTTTAAAATCTATTCCCATCTCCTCCGCTGTTTCAGCCAGAGAAAGGGCATACGAGGGTGTACATGTGAGTATCGTTGAACCAAAGTCTTCCATTATCATAATCTGCTTTTTTGAATTACCGCCGGACATAGGGATCACCGATGCACCTAATCTTTCAGCTCCATAATGTAATCCAAGCCCTCCTGTAAACAAACCATAACCATAAGAATTATGAATGATATCACCCCTTGTTGCTCCTGCAGAACTCAATGCCCTGGCCATAAGTTCCGCCCATGTTTCTATATCCTTTTTGGTATATCCAACTACTGTAGGTTTCCCTGTTGTTCCAGAAGATGCATGGATTCTGACTACACTCTCAAGGGGCACTGCAAACAAACCATAAGGATAATTGTCCCGAAGGTCTTGCTTATTGGTAAAAGGCAATCTCTTCAAATCATCCATAGACTTGACATCTTTGGGTTTAAAGCCCTTTTCATCAAAAGCGTTTTTATAAAAAGGGACATTAGTGTACACTCTTTCTACAACATTTTGCATTCTCTTTAGTTTCAGGGCTTCCAGTGCCTCCCTGGGCAATGTCTCAAATTCCTTATCCCAGATCATAACTGCCTCCTTTGTTTGTCCGCCTATTTCTCACTTAGCCAGAAATCATTGTTTTCCACTGGATCGTAGTATCTCCGGATACCATTGACTATCACTGTGGAAGCGGATGTCATTTCATCTCTCTCATGCATCAACCTATCCGCAATCATAACAAAACCCAGAAAAGGCCCATGTTTTCTCAGGGCCTGAATGCTGTAGTCTGAGCAGGCAGGATACATAGGACAGCGGTCACCGTCCACAGGAGATATTACATTCTGAAAAAACTTAATCCCTTTTATAAATACCATGTTAAGTATAGATTCGTCCCCTGCCTTTTCTCTAATAACCTTGTTTTTTGAATCTTTTTCCAAAAAAGATTCCTCTACACATTGCCCACGAAAGGAATCTTCTCCAGAAAAAGCAGGTAAATTTCCACATACAGTAATTGAAAAAAAGAGGGAGATAAATACAATCAGTCTGTTCATAAGAATCTATTTAAAAATAAAAGTTGAATGCCAGATAGTATGATTTATTCGCCGGATTAATTCGAAGGGAAAAGCCCCTTTTTTCCTTTAGTCCCTTGATATACTCATTCTTAAGGCGTTTATTGTATTTATGAGCACTGCCTACAGCACTATATATGTTCCCAAAATACCAGCCTAATTCGAAGAATGTCAAAATCCCTGCCACAGCGTAATTTTCATTATTGTAGGATTCCACAGCACCCCAGATAAAAGCCCCATTTAATAAAAGGGCAGTTGCACCGTCTCTTTTCCGTCCTGTATAAAAATGACCAGCTCCCGGGAGAATGGCAGCGAAAGTTCCTGCTAAAGCCGGCGATTTTAGAGGAAGTTTGTCCATCTCTCCCAAACCAGAGGCAAAGCTTTCAGCAAAATGGTAGAGATCGCTCTCCTCCCCTATTCTCTTGAAACTACCAAGAGCCTCCACCCATTTCTCTTCCTCTACATAGCTCATCGCTATCTGCAACATGGCGTCGTCTATAAGTTCACTGGTAGCAAGAGAATCTATAATCTTTTTGAATTGTTTCCTGGAAGAGGAGTAGTCCTTTTTGTGAAAGTAAGCCATTCCAGTAAGATAATAGGACCTGCCAGTTAACTTGCCCTCAGGAAACTTATCTCTCAACCTTTCAAAGGCATGAACGGCTTGCTCCCATTTTTTTCCGTTGAAATATGCCTCTCCTATCTTAAAATATGCCATTTCCAAAAGGCTGCTTTCAGGGAAGAAATAGATAAACCTTTTGTATTCTGTAATTGCCCTGAAGTAATCTCCTTCATCAAATAGCTCTCCGGCAAGTTTAAACTGAGAGGCTTCACCTATAACTAAGCTTCTATTCTTGGTTTCTGGTTTTAATTCTTCTGCTAAAACAGAGCAACTAAAAAAAATTGTGGAGATTATGAAGAAAAGTATAAGTATAAAATAAGCAAAAGACCCCCGCACCTCTAACCTTCTTTTCTACCCAATCGAAACGCCTCAACATTAATATCAATCAGTTTTTCAGGAAATACCTTTGACATGGCATCTATCCAGAAATTCTCCTCCACTCTGATGTGCCTTGATAATACTCCCAGGAGTACGATATTTGCTGTTCTGGCATTGCCTATCTTTAGCGCCAGAGCCAATCCATTAACCAGATGAAAATTCGGGAATTTCTTTTTAATGGTTTGTGATACATCTCTGGGATATTCATCAATGCCTAAAGACACTGATGGAGGATTGACAGTATGGTCGTTAAGGATAACCATTGCATCTGGTTTCAAGAATCCAAAATATCTAAGGGCTTCTAACTGCTCAAATGCAAATAGGATATCTACCTCCCCCTCTTTAATAACAGGAGAATAAACCTTTTTACCAAACCTTATATGAGTATTAACACTCCCTCCCCGTTGAGACATTCCATGAACTTCGCTCTTTTTTACATCGTATCCAGCATTCATAAGGGCGTAGGTTAAAATTTCACTGGCAAGAATAATTCCCTGTCCTCCTACCCCTACTGCCAGAATATTGGTGTTACTATCAGGCATTTATCTCTCCAATCGCATCAAATTTACATAGTTGCTCACAAAGTCCACAACCATTACAAAGCATATTGTCGATAACTGCAATCCCTTTTCTCTTTTTATTGTCAGAAGTTAGCTTATCTCTCTTAGAAACACTTTTAATGTTTTTCCATTCTATTGCAGGACAACCCAGTTTGATACAGGCTTTACATCCGTTACATTTCTCGTCAAAGACCGTGAAAGGTTTTGAGGGCTTTGTGCGCTGGCTTTTCAACAAGACACAGGGTGCCCGGGAGATGATTACCGATGGTTCTTTTCGAAAAATCTCCTCTTTTACAGTCTCTTCTACTGTCTGAAGATCAAAAGGATCAACGGTTCGGACATGCTCAACCCCCAATCCTTTGCAGAGTTCAACCAGGTCTACCTTCTTAGTCGTCTCTCCTTTAAGGGTCAGACCGGTACCTGGATGCTCCTGTCTCCCTGTCATGGCAGTAGTCTGGTTGTCAAGGATAACCACTGTAGAGGACCCCCTATTGTAGACTATGTCCAACAGACTCGTTATCCCTGAATGCAAGAATGTAGAATCTCCTATTACAGCGATAACCTTGCCTACTGCTGCATCTCCCAATGCCTTATCTAACCCCATGGCATGTCCAATACTCCCACCCATAGATACACATGTGTCAATAGCAGACAACGGGGGTAAGAACCCAAGAGTGTAACATCCGATATCCCCGGCAACAAAGAGTTTTAATTTGTTAAATATATAAAAGATACCCCTGTAACCACATCCAGGACACATATTGGGAGGCCTTGGCGGAAGCTTCAGAGGAATATCCTCCTTCACCCCTTGCTTGGAAGAAGGGGAAAGGACCTTTTCTACAATTGAGGGATTAAACTCTCCACATATGGGGAATATATCTTTACCTACAATATTTATTCCCATCGCCTTGATTTGTTCCTCTATGTAAGGATCCAGTTCTTCAACAACGTAAAGTTTCTTCACCTTACCGGCAAATTCTTTGATTACCTTCTCTGGCAATGGGTATGTGAGCCCCAGTTTCAGATAAGAATAATCAGGAAATACCTCTTTGGCATACTGATACGATACTCCGCTGGTAATAATCCCCAGATTAGCATTATTGATCTCAACCTTGTTCTCTGAAAATTTATCGGCGAAAGTCTTCAGTCGGCACAGCCGTTCTTCAACAATAGGGTGTCTTTTTCGTGCATTTGCAGGCAGCATTACTAACTTTGTAGGATTTTTTACTATCTCTAGTGGTACAGGTGACCTTTGGGGTTCATAAATCTCAACAATTGATTTTGAGTGGGAGATTCTGGTAGTTGTCCTGACAAATACGGGGGTATCATATTTCTCACTTATCTCAAATGCTATCTTTACGAATTCTTTGGCTTCCTGGCTGTCACTGGGCTCAAGCATCGGGATCTTCGCAAATTTAGCGTAGTTCCTGTTATCCTGTTCATTCTGCGAGCTATGCAGCTCTGGATCATCGGCAGTAATAATCACCAGTCCACCCTTAACACCGGTGTAGGAAAGGGTAAAAAGGGGGTCAGCAGCTACATTTATGCCAACGTGCTTCATTGCTACAAGCACCCTTGCGCCCCCAAAACTGGCTCCAGCCGCAACCTCCAAAGCCACCTTTTCGTTGGGTGACCACTCGGCATAAATACCCTGATATTTTGCTATATTTTCCAGAATCTCAGTGCTTGGAGTTCCAGGATAACCAGTAGCAACAGTAACCCCGCATTCATAAGCACCTCTGGCTATTGCCTCATTGCCGGATAACAACTCTTTCATAGTTCACCTTTCACAATCCAATCTCAAACAATATATTGA